>NZ_JBFXGH010000013.1:0-37180 GCF_050178175.1 Sphaerochaeta sp. | reverse complement strand
CAGGAGTATAATCAAGCTCAAGCCCAAGAATGGAGTTTGCATTGCTTCGGATATAGTAATCATGAAAAATCATGGCAGGATTGAGGATTCTTAGGTCAATCAGGTTCTCCTTGCTCTGGTACATGATGCTCTCAGTCAAGGTAAGCCCTACCTTGTCTTGAAGAACCCTCCATTCCAGACGATGGGACATGAACATGTAGATGCCGTTCAAGGCTGTCCCTTGTCCGTCCCCTTCAGTAGGACCATCATTCTGGGTGTTGTAATAAACAGGCACTTCTACAATATCACCTGTATCAGGGTCTTTGTAATAACCTACACCAGACTGCACCTTATCATAGTAATGTAATGGATGAGGAAAGAACGATGTCACAAAGGTGTACTTGAATTTATCACTGAAGGTGGTCACACGTGCCATGTTATGGTATTTGAAGGAATCGCTTACCATGAGGTTGCCTGTGTGTCCTGCTCCCCAACTCAGTCTGTCTCGACCTAGCTGAAGACTCCAATAATCCCCTCCTGTTGCAACAAAGGCACGATAAGGCATGTTGAAGTCAAGGTCAGGCATTAGAGAAGGAGGAACCATGGGAATATTTGTAGCAAATGTGGTAGTGCCAAATCCGTTTTCCAATGTATAGGTATTCCCTACACTCAACTCAGAATAACCATAGAAGGATCCTGCAGGCCATGTTTCCAAACTTATCGTGAGAAGAGGCTTGTGGTGAATCGAGTCATAGTTCCAAGAATCTCTTCCTGTGAATTCTGTGGTATCGGAGTGGGTATAGGTTTCCAAGGTTGCGTCAAAGCCCCAACTCAGGCCAACACCCTTCCCTTGGGTCTTAGGCTCAATGCCGAGGACTCTCTGAACGTACTCATAGGTTTGTTTCATCGAGCCTTGCAACTCCGATGTCCTGATTTTCTCGACCATCAGGAAAAACTCTGCCTGACTGTAAGGGCCAGTGGTTGAGGGAAGGGATAGCCCTTGGTGGATATAGAGCGTCTCGATTGCATCATAGACATCGCTATCGAGACTGAATATCTTTTGTTGGTTTACCGCCCCGAAAATTGAGGATGACAACAGGGAAACTACCAGAAACAACTTCAGAGTACGATTTACACGCATGATATGAACTCCTGTTATTTGTATGTTTATAACAAGTTCAAGTATACCAAGAGAGGTGCCAAAATGGCACCCCAAATGGTAAAAATCAATACGCAAGTTAGCTAGATATCCGTCAGCAACAAAGTAAGGTCATCGGTAACAACCTCTTCCTCCAGATCAACTGCGGTGACAGCATAGGTTGGTGGCTCATAGTTTTCCAACCATAGTGATTGATCAGCTTCGGGATTGGCAACCAACGTTGGAATAGAAAGGAGAACCATCTCCTGCATCAAGGGAACCTTGAAAGTCCTTTCAATTGTATACTCTTCCCAGTTGGGGTCTGTATAGATGATGGTTACAGAATGCTTCTGTCCTGTCACTTCTTCCTTGTCACGATCACGAGCAGCAAGCTCCATGGGCTCTAGGTTGTTTATCTGGACTTCCACCAACTGCAACGCATTGATCTCCTTCCCTCCAACTGTGACGGTTTTGTTGTCGAGCAAGATTGTGTGCTGTTTACCAATGAAGAACAAGAATACAGCAAACACAAGAATAATAAAAATTGCAATTGAGCGAAACCAAAAGGTTCTATTGAGGGTTATTTTCATTTGATACCCTCCTGATCAGCTGCAAGCTGCATACCAGCGTAATGCTGGTCCCGTTTCTTCCGTACTTCGTAGAGAACCAGTGAAATAGTAATGACACCGTAGGAAACAAATACACGGAAGTACTCACCAAGCTGTGCTTGCCCAATCAAGTTCTTTCCAGCCATGGGGCTGACAACGAACATCAGGTGGAACAAAATAACTCCTAAGAATACATTGCGTATGTTTGCCTTACTGACTGATGCCCCGCCAACAAGAAGGGCAGCAACACTGAACATGCCTATCTGCATATGGCTATTGTAGGTGTTCAATGTTCCAATATTCTGGAGATAAAGAATCATCCCGTAACCAGCGAAAACCGTGGAAATGACGATTGATACGATACGAGTATGCTCAACCTTGATACCTGCAGCTCTAGCTACTTCCAGATCCTGTCCGACGGCACGCATATCCTGCCCAAGCTTGGTTTTCTTGAACCAGAGGATGAATAAACAAAGGACAGCTATAACAAACAAGGTCGCCAAAGGGATAGGAATCCCAAAAGGACGGATGAGAAGAAGATCATCAAGGGATCTCCTAATACCAATCAAATTAACGGTATTGCGGATACCATACCCACGGGGAAGCAATAGTGAATTGCTTCTTATCGGTATGACTACACCCATTCCATAGAGAACAACAAGCTGATAGATGCCATTCATGAAGAAGCCGATGATATAACTTGTCACCATCTCACGACCTCGTGCCATGTTCAAGATTTTTCCACACCACCATCCAAGTATGACGGAGATCGGGGTTGAGATGATCATAGCCAGAATAATGCCTGGTATCCCAACGATACCCCAGTCACTGATCAGGATGAGTCCAAGCTGTCCTGCCATTGCACCAAGGGTCATACCAAAGTTCAATCCCATACCAGCAAGGATGGGGATTAGGAGGCTGACAATCAGGAAAGAGTTTCGTGAGATTCTGATTACAATTTCACTTACAAGATAGTTTGCAGAATAACCACTGAGAGGAATACCAAACGCACATATCACCAAGAACAGGATAGGAACGGTATTGTTTCCCATAATACGGAGAAGTTTTTGTTTTTTTGTCATCTGGAGTGTCATCGTATCACCTCCGTTTTTCTGGTCAAGGCGTATAGAATCATACCATTGGATACGACAATTCTGATAACCTCACTCATATCTGTATGAATCATGGAATTCATTACAGAAGGGGTCATTGTCACAATACCTTGGAAGAGGAATGTACCAATTACTACGTTCAGGATGGAAGCCTTATTAACTGAAGCTCCTCCAATCAAGATTGCAGATACTGCAGGGAGCGCCATGTAGAACGGTCCCATATAGAGCTGGATGAACCCAAAGCTCTGCTGATATACCAGAATACCGATAGCACCAAGCCAGGTGGACATGATTACACTCAATGTCCTGACCTTATCCACATTGATACCGCTCGCTCGAGCAAAGACTGAGTTTGAACCAACTGCGGTCATGGCAGTACCGGTCTTGGTATGCAAGAATGCCCAAATGATAAATGCCAGGAGCCCAAAGAACAACAACATTCCAGTAGGAATGATTAGATGGTCGGTCAACTGGATGGACAAGAAGTCATTGAGAACATGCAGGTAATATCCCTCCGTGGAAATAGTGGTACGCAAACCTGTTCCGCTATACCCCCAAACCATGGTTGGGTTATCGAAAGGGAGCAACAACCACATGATACACATGAATGCAACACTGGAAAATCCAACATAGGTTGCAATCATCATCTCTCCACCCTTAACTCGATTGAGCAATTGTCCATAACCCCAACCAAGAATGACGGCAAATGGAGTTGCAAACAGGATTGCCAGCAGAAAGGAGGTTGGTCCTGGGATATTCACCTGGAGCGAGATGGTTGCACCCAACAGCCCTGCGATGATTCCCAAGGGAAGCCCAAAATTCAATCCACAGCCACTGTGAATCATGGGCACCATTGCCAGTACCATTACTGCATTCATGCCAAAGCGATTAAAGGTATCTGAGAGACTTGTCCCAATGTTTACCCCTACAAAGGGAGCTGTAATAAAAAGCGACAAGAGGAACAACCCAATAATGATTCGGGGCAATCCAAATGATTTAACGAGACCTTTGACCGAAGAAGTCAGCTGCTGCAGATTCATACGCTCCCTCCTTCCAGTACCTGGCTCTGCTGCCCAATCATCAGGAGACCAAACTCCGCACTATCGGTGGTAGCGGGCAAGACACCGAATACCTTCCCATCACTAATTATGGCAATCCGATCGCAAATTGCTCTCAACTCTTCCAATTCACTAGATATCATCACAATTGTCGTTCCATTTTCCTCATTGTATTTTCTGAGAGCTTTCAGAACCAGAGATTTAGCCCCAATATCGATACCTCGCGTAGGTTCTGAAACAAAGAGCAGTTTTGGACCTACTGCAAAAGCCTTTGCAAGGCAGACTTTCTGTTGATTCCCTCCAGAAAGTTCTTTTGCCCTCTGCTTGGTACTGGTACAACGGATTTCAAGCTGTTTCACATAGGACACTGTTTCTTTTTCGATTGCAGCTTGGTCACGCCATTTAATCAACCCTCCAAGATACCGTTTTAGATACTTGTCCAAAATCTGCATAGCAGTAAAGGAGATATTCCACTCCAAACTCTCATCGAGCAACAATCCCACCCCACGGCGATCTTCACTCACAAAGGCCATTCCAGCATCCAAAAAGTTTCTGGGATTGTCCAATGCAATCTCCTTGCCTTCAAAGATGACTTTTCCACCTGCGGGAAAGAGACCCATGGCCCCATTGGGAATACCAAGTTTTCCTTGCCCAGCCATACCTCCAATCCCAAGGATTTCTCCCTTATGGACATCCAAGGATACATCCCTGACAATCTCACCAGGCATATCCACCCAGAGGTTCTGCAGTGAGAGCAAAACAGGGGTGTTTTCGTAATCAAATCCTCTCGATTCCCTCTTTGAACTACCCACATCGCGGCCTACCATCCAACGAGCGATATCAGCAATTACAACTCCTTGGGAAGGTACTGTCTTGATGATCTGACCATCACGCATAACCATGATGGTGTTGCAAACGTCAATGATTTCCTGCAAACGATGGCTGATAAAGATGATGGAGATGCCACTTTCACTCAATAGCCGCATTGCCTTAAGCAGGCTGTCTGCTTCCTGTTCCGATAGTACTGCCGTTGGTTCATCAAGCACCAACAACTTGATTCCTTCGGCAACATCCGTTGCTTCCTTGCTCAACTCACGCGCAATCTCAGTAAACTGCTTATGCCCAACCGGCATCTGGGAAACCATCATATCCTTGTCCAAGGGAACATTAAGCCTCTCTATTGCACGCTCGGAAATCCTGTCCATTTGCTCACGATCGAGAATATTCAAGCGTTCCCCGAACAGCTCGGAGAAAACAGTATATTTCAATGGTTCCCGATTCAGCAGAATGTTTTCGGTAGCAGTAAAATCAGGCAAGAGTGAAAACTCTTGGTGTACCATCCCAATTCCTTTTGCGAGAGCATCAATCGGAGAAGAAAATTGCACCTTTTCCCCATTGATCATGACATCCCCACCATAGCCACCAGTCTGATGAATCTCGTCCATTCCAAAGAGAATTTTCATCAACGTGGACTTTCCGGCTCCATTTTCTCCTACCAATCCTAAAATTTCTCCCTTCTTGAGAGAGAAATTGATGTCGGTGAGTACTTTGTTTCCGAAAAAATCCTTGCTGATGTGCTTCATCTCCAGCAAAGGTATTTCGTTTTCATGCATCTCTGTTTTATCCTTCAAAACTTGGTTATGACTCTTGTCTGCCCAAACAACAGTCATAGCCACGTTGTCATTGCGTTTAAAACCAATCGCTGCAAAGGGGGAGAGCACCACTCTCCCCCTGTATTTCGATTACATCACCTTATTTGATGGCAAAATACTTCTCAGGAACAATCAATTCTGCGTTACCCATGTAACCCTTACCCATCATATAGGTATCTTGGTAGATAAGAACATGGTTTTTTGCACGAACGCCAGTGTTGACGTCGGTGTAGAAAGAACCATTCCACTTAGCACCAGGTGTATACTTACCATAGGCTTTCATCAGATCGGAAAGCTTGAGCAATTCACTCTCACCGTTAAGAACGTTGATAGCATGCTGGCCAAGACCGGCAGTGGTGGTATAACCATAGGAGTATGCCCAGGTTCCGAAACGGCCTGCGCCACCTTTCTCAACGACAGAAGCCTCAACCTTCTCAAGGATTGCCTTGAAATCACCAGCTTCAGCAGAGAGGTCAATGCCCAATGCACCAGGATACCCCATGAGAGGACTTGGCAGGTCAGCTTCGATGAAGTAACCACCGTAGGTCATCAGTTGCTTGAGCAATGGCTCGGTGTGGGCATCGTTTGTGCAGAAGAAAGCTGCATTCTGGCCATATGCTTCAATCCAAGCGGGGACTTTTTCGAGAATGTACTGCTGAGCACCAGCAACACCTACATCAGAAGTCGGATCGGGAGCGGTTTCCATGACAAATTCCATTCCAAATTCTTCACAAGTAGCACGCATAATTGCAACACGGCGACTCATAGTCTCATAGCTGAGGTGTCTTGGGAATGAGATGTGCACGAATGTGTCACAACCGAGTTCGTGAGCAGTTCGGATAATCAAGTATCCACGAGCAACAAAGTCGTTGTTGACGGCAAGGTCTGCTGCACTCTGGATAACACCTGGATCCTCATGGGCTTCACCAGCGATGGTGAGGATGTCAGGTCTTCTTTCCTTGATTCGGCGGAAAGCCTCAGTAGTCCCAGGGATTGCCTGATTTACAATGATAGCTTTCATCTTTGGATCATCAGCAAGACCACTGATAACGCTAATAGTAGTCTCAGCTTCATCCATGAAGTTATCAGGATAGGTAACGTGTTGGATTTTTCCACCATCATTCACTGAACCATACTCTTCCATAAGACGCTCTGCACCACGCAGATCATCCTCTGACTGGGATACAGTGCCGGTTACGATACCAATGTGGAAATCATCTGCAGCAGGTGCTGCAGCCGCTTCCTGTGCACCTTGAGCAAAAAGGAACCCTGATGTTAACAGAACACAAAGAATGAGCGCTAAAGTCTTTTTCATTTCTTCTTCTCTCCTTAATCGGAATTTTTCCTAGTCTTAATAATACGGAGAAGATGGGCTCAGCGCAAGAAAAGATTGTTTATTTATACAAGTTTCTGTAAATTTTCTGCATAGATATGAAAAATCACACACTTTTTAGGTGCGTCCTTGGCCAATTTATCATATTTGGCTACTACTATTTTGTTGCCTGCTGCCTTCTCAATTCATAGAGAAGTATTCCCGTAGCAACGGAAACATTCAAGGAATCAATGTGCCCAGTCATTGGTATAGTGACCATATGGTCGCAGAGCCGCTGGGTAAGTTGCCCAATTCCTTTTCCTTCATTCCCCATTACCACCACGGTTCTATTAGGAAATGTCGTCTTGTATACTGCCTGCCCATCCATGGCAGCACCGTATACCCAGAACCCTTGACTCTTCAAGTACTCAATTTCACGGTTGATGTTTGTCACCTGCGCCATGGGTACATAATGTGCCGCCCCAGAAGATACTTTGATGACCGTGCTGTTTGCATGGGCACTCCGTCTGTCAGGAAGTACAACCAGGGATACAGAGAACTGATCTGCTGAGCGAAGGATGGCTCCTAGGTTCTGAGGGTCGGTTATCTCATCAAGTACCAGGACCAGTGCACTGTCATCATCCTTAAGATTCTTGCAAAAGTCTTTCACTGAAAGATTTTGTACCTTGCCACCCAACTCCTGTGCAGAACTGACAAGATCCAGCACAACACCCCGATGGTCTGCCTGGCCCACCATCCGGTCCATTTCAACCTTTGCAATCTTCTTGACCACGACTTTCGAGCTCAGTCGAGCTTGTCTTTCCAAATCTTGGGTATGCCCACCCATTCCTCTGGCGATGTAGAGTACCGAGCCTGAGGAAGCTTTCTTCAGGCCCTCTTCTATGGCATGAAAGCCAATTATTTTCTCACCCATGTAATGCTCCTATGCATTACGCGATAAAAAGGCTACCAACCATGGCAGCCCGATTCATTACGCGTCGAAAGGAACTGGATTGGGAGACTCATCCTCGCCCAATGCAGCACTTAATTCCTGCATCAACTTCTTCGCCTTCATCCCCAATCGCTTGGGAATCTGGACCTGTAGCTTGATGTACATGTCACCCCGGTCAGTCGTATTGAGCTTGGTTACTCCCCGACCTTTTACTCGTAGCATTTTTCCACTCTGGATACCAGAAGGAATATTCACCTTGATGGAATGCCCATCAATGGTAGGAACTTTTATCTCTCCGCCCAAAGATGCCTGCGTTATCGAGATAGGTATCTGGCAGTAAAGATCATATTCCTGTCGGACAAAGTACTTATGGGGTTTGACATTGATGTACACGTACAAATCCCCGGCAGGACCTCCATTAAGACCTGCATCCCCCATTCCTCTAAGAACCACTCTGCTACCGGTATCAACACCAGCAGGAATGGAGACTTTCACCTTCTGTTGCTTTCTCTTCAATCCAGTGCCATGACAGGATGAACAGGGATTTTCAATGACATGCCCACTACCGCCACAAGTAGGACAGGTACTGGCGATTGCAAAGAATCCACTGTTTCGCCTCACTTGTCCCGAACCATTACAAGTTGGACAAACCTTGGTTCCAGAACCACCTTCACTCCCACTTCCATGACAGACATCACACGCTACTTGATGGGAATACGCAACTTCAATCTTCGTGCCAAAAACAGCATCCTTAAAATCGATATCCACATCATACCTGAGGGATGAACCTGCTTCCGGGCCTCTCTGGCCGCCCCGACCTTGAGATCTTCCACCACCACCCCCGAAGAAGGAGCTGAAGATATCCTCAAAGCCACCGCCACCGAAACCATTGCCAAAGATATCACTGAAATCGCGGTATACATTGGAGTAGTCATGGCTACCACCATTGGCGCCATCAACTCCCGCAAAACCGTATTGATCGTACATTTTGCGTTTCTTCTCATCACCTAGGACATCATAAGCCTCAGTCGCTTCCTTGAAGCGATCCTCTGCTGCCTTGTCCCCTGGATTGCGGTCTGGGTGATTGGCAATTGCCAGTTTGCGATATGCCTTTTTAATTTCGTCTAGTGTTGCAGTCTTTCCAACTCCAAGCACTTCATAATAATCACGTTTCGCCACGGTGCGACTTCCTTAGAACAGATTGGCTTTAAAACATCATGTCGGCCGAAGCCGACATGATGGTAACCGTTTGACTATAGTACCTTGTAATCGACTCCTTAGTCTACGACCTCAAAGTCGGCATCTTCAACGCCGTCCTTGGGCTTTTCTGTCTCCCCGGTTGATCCCTGGGAGGCAGTATCCTGTGCTTGTCCTTCAGCACCCTCAGCGCCAGAGGCAGCACTCTGCTTATAGACTTCTTCAGCCAGCTTGTATGAAGCTTGCTGCAAGGCTTCAACTTTGGCCTTGATCTCTTCTGCAGTTGCACTCTGGTTGTCCATGACACCCTTGAGGTCTGCAACAGCACTTTCAATGGTAGCCTTATCCGCACTGCTGATCTTGTCACCATAATCCTTAAGGGACTTCTCGGTGGAGTAGATCAGGCTGTCAGCTTCATTACGGGCATCGATGCGAGCACGTTCTCTCTTGTCCTCTTCAGCGTGAGCCTCAGCTTCCTTGACCATCTTGTTGATCTCTTCTTCAGTCAAGCCGCTGGAGGATTCGATGCGTATCTTCTGCTCCTTACCGGTACCCAGATCCTTAGCAGATACATGGACAATACCGTTGGCATCGATGTCGAAGGTAACCTCAATCTGCGGCACTCCACGAGGGGCTGCAGGAATACCAACCAAATCGAACTTTCCAAGTGTCCTGTTCTGGCTGGCCATCTCGCGCTCACCCTGTAGAACATGAATGCTTACAGCAGTCTGCCCATCAGCAGCAGTACTGAAGATCTGGCTCTTCCGGGTTGGGATAGTTGTATTCCTCTCGATCAGACGAGTGCAAACACCACCAAGGGTTTCAATACCCAAGGAGAGCGGGGTAACATCGAGCAGAAGCACATCCTTCACAGAACCACCGAGAATACCACCCTGAATGGCAGCGCCCATTGCAACTACTTCATCTGGGTTTACACCCTTGTGGGGCTCCTTCTTGAACAGCTCACGAACCAGAGCCTGTACTGCAGGAATTCTTGTAGATCCACCAACCAGGATGACCTCATCAATATCAGCAGCGGTCAAGCCTGCATCACGAAGTGCATTCTGGACGGGCACTTTTGAACGTTCCACCAAATCGGCAACCAGCTGCTCAAACTTTGAACGGGTCAATGTCATCTGCAGGTGTTTCGGCCCACTGCTGTCAGCGGTAATGAACGGCAAGTTGATATCGGTGCTGGTCGAGTTGGAAAGCTCAATCTTTGCTTTCTCTGCTGACTCTCTCAGTCTCTGCAAAGCCATCTTGTCAGCTGACAGGTCAATCCCATTGGATTTCTTGAACTCACCGACAATCCAGTCAATGATTCGCTGGTCAAAGTCATCACCACCAAGGTGGGTATCACCATTTGTGGATTTTACTTCAAAAACACCATCTCCAAGCTCAAGAATGGAGATATCAAAGGTACCGCCACCGAGGTCGTAGACGGCAATTTTCTCCTCACGATTAGCGTCCTTGCCCAAGCCATAAGCCAAAGCAGCTGCGGTGGGCTCATTCACGATGCGCTTCACATCAAGCCCAGCAATCTTACCGGCATCCTTGGTAGCCTGTCTCTGGGCATCATTGAAGTATGCAGGGACGGTGATAACGGCTTCAGTAACCGGTTCACCAAGATAGTCCTCAGCTGTCTTCTTCATCTTCTGCAATATTGCTGCAGAAATTTCCTGGGGAGAGAAAGACTCTCCACGGATTTCAACTTTTATTTCATCGTTGCTTCCAGCGGTTACCTTATAGGAGACCTTCTGGAGTTCAGAAGGAACTTCACGGTACTTTCTACCCATGAAGCGCTTGATGGAATACACGGTATTCTCAGCATTGGTAACAATCTGGTTCTTGGCAGGCTGCCCAACCAGGCGGTCTCCCTTTGCGGTAAATCCAACAACACTAGGGGTTGTCCGCTGACCTTCGCTGTTAGCGATGACCACGGGATCATTTCCTTCCATTACTGCTACGCAGCTATTGGTAGTCCCCAAGTCAATTCCAATAATTCTTCCCATGTTATATCTCTCCTCTCCAAATTAACTATCAAATATTCAATACGGGTTTCTTACCCGTGAACCAAAGGTACTCATACCGCATCCAATCGTCAAACATTTGGTTTGCCAACTTTTACCTTTGCAGGTCGGAGCACCCGGCCGTGTAACTTATATCCAACTGCGTACTCTTCCAGTACCACTTCGTGTTCCAAGGAATCATCAACAACCATTTGATAAGCCTCATGCTCAATTGGGTCAAACTCCTTTCCTACAGATTCAATTTTCTGCAATCCCCAGTTCTTTTCCAGGGTGGAATAGAGCTGACTATTAACCATGACCACACCATCATGCACTTTCTCATAGTCCTTTGTAGCCTCTGCTGCCTGAAGAGCTCGACCAAGGTCATCCAGCGGTTGAAGAAGGTCCTTGATCAGGTTTTCATTCGCAAACTTTACAGTCTCTTCCTTATCGCGGAGAAGACGTTTCCTATAATTATCAAGATCAGCACGGTCACGAAGCATTTGATCCTTCAAAGAGGCGGCTTCTTCCTGTGCAGCAGCAAGCTGCTCCTTCAATCGCACGATTTCCAACTCCTTCTGTTCCACTTCAGACATTTCCTGCACTTCTTGTTCTTGTACAGGCTGATTTTCACTCTCTTGAGTGTGAAGTTCCTTTTTCTCTTCTGAATCAACAGCAGGTTTTGCACTCTTGGACTTGCTTTCTTTCTGTTTCTTTTCCATTCTATTCCTCGATTTCCCATATGCCAGCGAAAGATGCGGGCACATGTCTATTCACAAGCCCAACATGCAATTGCTTGCATATGCCAGGCCGTAGCTTTTAATAGTGTATAGCGTAAAGAGTAGCCCACCCCTTGGGCTTGCCGATAACATACTCACACCGATGTGCAAGCGTCAAGTAGTTTTATCGTCTTCGTCATCCAAAGAGATTTCTTCCTCATCTCCATCAGGGACAAATTCAACCCAAGGAGGATGGTCATCCCCTACCTCTGCTTCATCCTCTGCAATCCGATTCCCAGAAACTGCTTGTTCCTGTTCCAGGGAAGCAAGTTCTTCCTGTTTGGTTTGCAGAGTTTGTTCAACGTTGTGTAAAGCTTCTTGCTTCTCAGTGAGTTGTAAGGTAAGCGCTGCAAAAGAAGCAGCCAAAAGCTCTTTTGCTTGGCGCTCTTCTGCATTTTCGGAAGCCAATGCTTTATGATTCCTCTTCATCTCCCCCAGCGTTTCCTGCAGTGCAGCAGCCTCGCCCCTGAGATGGAGAATAATCTGCTGGAGCTCCTCTTGCTTACGCCCATTCCTGCGCAAATTCTCCGTTGCTTGGTCATGTTGCTCACAGAGTTGCTGGATTTCATCACTGAACACATGCAAACTGTCGTACTCTTGCTGTTCCAGTTTTTGGCTCATCATTTGAGCCTGTTCCATTCGTTGTTGCAACTCCTCCAGATACGAGGAGACCGTATGAATCATGGTCTGGAACGCTTGGTCTGTCTTGGCTATGGTATGGGCGAACACAACTTCCATATCATGGTCACATTGCTGGCTGAATTGGGAGAGGGTTTCAGTAATACGGCTCTTTACCTCCTCAATCAAGGAAAGGAGGTTCTCTTTTTCAGTCCTGAAGTATTGTTGGGTCTCTGTCTTGATAGACTCGTATTGGCTCTTCTGTTCATTCAAATCCTGGAAAGCCTGTTCTCTCATCGCTTCCAATTCATGTCTGCTGTTGGCAATTATCTGCTCTGCATCGTCACCGATTTGTCTGATCTTTGCCAATTGAGAAGTCAGGATTGAAAGAGAATCGGCCTCATTGCTTTTCAGCGTCTCTGCATGGGCCGCCACACGACTCTGGTTCTGCCGCTCCACTTCCTGGACCTCAGCTTCATACACCTGTAGCTTTGCATAGGATGAATCAAGAAGCTGTTTTACCTTCAACTGTTGTTGGCTGATTGAGTCACTCCCCTCTTCAACTGCCTCCTGGAGCATCAGCTTGAAAGCCTCTATACGTTCATCAAAATGGCTGATTGTTGCATCAACTGCTTCAATACGCTGAATTTCTTGTTTTGTGTGCTCGATACGGGCTTCCACTTGTGCTGTGGTGGTTCCTAGCTTGGTGAGAGAGTCCCGGTAGGTATTGAGCACCCCCTGTAGTCTGGTGAGATCGTCACTTCTTGCCTCAAGGTCTGTCATCTGGGTTTCTATCCTAAGGAGCATCTGGTTGGCAGCATCAATTCGGTGATTGATCCGCTCCTCCACTTGCTGGGAGGTGTCTTTGAATTGATTACGGGAGGCTTCCAGTTCCCGGGAAAACTGCCCTACTTTCTGTTTCATGAGATCCAGACGGCGGTCACGCTTATCTTCTACACGAAGCATGTAGATGATAATAAGCGTGATGATAAACAGGATTACCGGAAGCAAAAGCTCGAGTCCCATCGAAAAAACCTCCTACCAGAACATCCTCAGAGTACCAGAGAAGCAAACTCCTTCCAAGAGCTCACCACCAAGTCCGCTTCAGGGAAGCTCTTGTGGGTATCCTTGGTTATCAGGCAGGAATGCATCCCTGCCTGTTTTGCACCACGGCAATCCTTGGTGTAACTGTCGCCCATATAGAGCACTTGGCTGGGATTCTCCTGCAAGCAATCAAGCAAGAAGAAAAATGCTTTTACACTTGGTTTCAAATAGCCGCTTTCCTCACTGCTGTGGGCATCGTCTACCAACCCATCAATACCAAGGGTCTGCAACTTACCAGCCATGGGAAAATCACTGAAAACCGCAATCTTCACACCTTGTGAATGTACTTGCTCAAGCGTCTCAACCATTGCCGGGTACGCCTTGATACTCAAAAAAGAACGCTCCCAAGCCTGATAGAACTGTCTCTCAACAGCGGCCTTAACCTGATCAGCCGTCCGCCTTCCCCCCAAGCGGGACGCCACAAGCTGAGCCTGTCGATGTATCAAGCCTTCTCGATTTTCAGGAGAAGTAGGGTGCAGATCCTGCACCCTACGGTACTCCTTTCGTGCCCAGTTGAAAGCCATGGCAAGAGTAAGGGAAGGAAACAGGGAACGAACCATTCTTACATTGAGCATCCTCTTCGGATAGAGCGTACCATCAATATCGAGCGCGAGTACCTTGATACCCTTCTCTTGCAGATAGCCCATACTCAACCCCGTTTCTTGCCGGTGATACGCTTTGCCTGTTTTTCAATCCGTTTACGTGACTTGTCAACTGAAGCTACATTGCCTGGCTTGGTCACTTTTGGTTTTGCAAATGCTCTTCCACCAATATTACGCTTCACCTCGGTCTTTGGACCATCCACTACCGGTTTTTTGGGGCCTCTCATATGCAATGAGGGATTTCTCTTACGTTCACGGAGATCCACCTCAATGGGAATCTGGGTGAATCCCAGGTCTCGGCGAATACAGTTCTTCAAGTACTGGACATAAATCTGCGGGAAGTCCTTGATTCGGTTGACAAACATAAGGAACTTCACTGGGTTGGCACTGAACTGGGTACCGTAATAGACCTTATAGTGGCCCATACTGCCACGTGGGGGCTGATAGGCTTCTCCCCACTCCTTGATCGCCTCATTTAGCTGGGAAGTGTCAACACGCTTATTGAGTTGTTTCCATACGCCCCATACTGTATCGAGCAACTTGCCAATATCCTGCCCTTTGAGCGCGCTGATTGATGTGATGGGCGCAAAGCCAAGGATGGGGAACAGGAACCTGATCCTGTCCTTGATAGCCTGCAACTCGTTCCCGATTCCTGTGAGCAAGTCGATCTTATTCAATACCAAGATGATACCCTTGCCCCTACGTACTATAAGGTTGGCAATCTTCTTATCCTGGTCTGAGAGTCCCTCGATAGCATCCACCATCAACAACACTACATCAGCCTCATCGATGGTCTTGATGGCACGATTGACGGAGTAGTATTCCACATCCTCCTCAACCTTGCTCTTACGCCTGATACCTGCAGTATCAAGTACGGTAAAGTCACTACCCTTGTATGAGAAAGTTCCCATGACAACATCACGGGTAGTACCAGCAATATCACTGACAATTGAAACATCTGAACCTACCAAGAGGTTGGTAAGGGTGGATTTGCCTGTATTTGGCTTGCCCATAATGGCCAGCTTCACACGCTCGGCTTCTTCAGGGGCTTCTTCAAGGCTTACCATTTCCAGCATGCCAAGCAGGGAATCTTCCAGATCTTCAATGCCCAAACCGTGAGCTGCAGATATACCTACCACACGTTGGAATCCATACTGGTAGTACTCCCAGACAAAATCGTCACGCTTGGGGTCATCAACCTTGTTCACCACAAGCAATACTTTCTCACTGTATGGGCGCAATGCTTTCAGCAATTCTTCGTCCTCTGCCGTGACAGCAGTGCACTCCATCATAAAAATGATGGCATCACTTTGTGAAAGAAGGCCTAAACTCTTATTGGCGACCAGGTCATCAAACCCTTCTCGCTCAACCTTTACCCCGCCACTATCTACAAGTGTTACAGGATGGTTCCCAAGGTACCAGCGTTCAGGAATCAAGTCACGGGTAACCCCTGGGGTCGGATCGGTAATTGCCCGTCTTTTGCCGATCAAGCGATTGAACAATGTGGACTTACCCACATTGGGGCGGCCTACAATAGAGATAACCGGAATCTTTGCCGGTGAATCTTGTGTCTCAGATGGTGGTGAAATGATCGAATCGGTCATGCATCCACTCCCTTATAAACGTATTTATCGTGAGATATGAGTCCATTTCCAAGACCTGCTGTGCCAGTGTCCTCGCCTCTTCATAAGAGACCGAGCGCAAGATTTTTCGCACCTGCAGGAGGCTTTGGGACCCCATGCTCAATTCATCCAACCCCATACCGGCCAACAGCACGGAACAGAGAGGATCGGAAGCCATCTCCCCGCAGAGGCTTACCGGTATGTTGTTCTGGTGGGCTTTCTCTACAATCATGCGGATCGATCGCAGCACCCCGGGGTGAAATGGCTGATACAGGTAGGCTATCTTTTCATTACCCCGATCGACAGCAATGGTATACTGGATCAGGTCATTGGTTCCGATTGAGAAGAAGTCGACCTTCTTTGCCAAGATATCTGCACACAAGGCTGCAGACGGTACCTCGATCATGGTCCCAATTTTAATATCAGGGTCGAAGGGAATCTGCTCATTCCGGCAATCCTCCTTGACATGTTCAAGGAGATACAGGACCGCATTCAGCTCCTCGACCCCGCTGATCATTGGAAACATGATCTGCAACTTACCATATACGCTGGCGCGGAGCAATGCTCTCAGCTGTACGGTAAAAATATCCTTCCGGGAGAGGCAGAAACGTACAGCCCTCCACCCAAGTACAGGATTTTTCTCATCAATTCCGAGACCTTTCACAATCTTGTCACCACCGATGTCGATGGTACGGATGGTAACCGGTTTAGGAGAAACTGCTTCCAGGACATGTCTGTATGCCTCGAACTGCCGTTGTTCTGAAGGAAGTTCCAGGGACTCCATGAAAAGGAATTCTGAGCGGAACAATCCAACCCCACTCGCACCACTTTCCTTGACAGCATCGACCTCAATACTGGTCTGGATGTTTGCCTTCAGCAGTATGACATGCCCATCGGTCATCTCAGTGGGAAGGTCAACCATCTTCTTCAGTTCGTATTCATGTTCCTGCCAAAGGGCAAAACGCTCATCAAGCATCTGTGCAACATTCAAGTCAGGCCGTACATATACTTCCCCATACGATCCATCCAAAATGATCTCATCACCATCCTTTACATTTCTGGAAGCGGTACCAGTGGCAAGGACCGTAGGAATATTGAAGGCCCGTACAAGGATTGCCACATGACTTGCCCTGCCCCCCCCATCCAGGCTGATCCCAAGGATATGGGTCTTGTCCATGCTGAACAACTCGGAGGGCATGAGGAAATCAGCGACCAGGACCACGTCCTCATCAAGCGCTTCCAATGGGCGCTGTCCATCTCCCTTGACTGCAGCAATCAGATGGAGTGCGATATCCTTGAAATCGAGAGCTCGTTCACGCAGCAACTCATCCGTGGATTGCTCGAGCAGGCGTACCATCTCATTCGTTACAGAATCGATGGCCCATTGGCTACACACCAAGTTGGTCGTGATATATGCCTCGATCTGCCCGATATACTCGGGATCATCAAGCATCATCAAGTGGGTCTCAAGGATATCCTTCGATTCTTTGGAAATCTCGCCGGTGTTGTGTTCTTGCAGATGTGCTCTCGCCGTATTGACAGCTCCCCTGAATTTCTCAAGCTCTGCTGCCACGTCATCTGCAAGGATATGCCGTTTTTCTGCAGCACTTGCGGCGTTACGATGCACCAACGCCTTGCCCTTTGCGAGCCCCTCTGAAGCCGCTATACCCTTGTATATCCTCATATGTAATGTACTATACGGACTTTATGGTCAGATGTAAAGCTGGAAACCCTCCTACAGTTCTGGTAGAATGACTCCCATGGAAATGGATAAAACTCCCAAACCAAGACGCACTATCCCTCCCCTGTTTATACTGCTGGCATGGCTCCTTTTCACCCTTGGTGTTTTCGTCCTTGGCTATCCAAGGGTTCGCGAAGCAGTCGTTTCCAGTGGTGTTCTCCAATATGCCCGGCAAGGGGAGAACAGCCCCCTTCTCTCGACTCAAGACAGGACAGTACAGGTCGCATTCGTCACAGCCAGTGGAAAGCAGCAACTGGTTTCCCTCCAGACCAAACGAATGGGAGGAAGCCAATACCATGACAGTTATGAGGCACTGCTCAAGGGACCTACGAGAGAGGTTCTCAGCTTAGGATTGGTGAGCTATATTCACCCAAAAACCTCCCTCATCGGAGTAACGCTGTCAAACAAGATTCTTTTTGTTGATGTAAGTAAGGACTTCTTGGATAGCTTGGATATTGAGAAAGCTACAGAACAGATGAAAACCACTGCTCTGGCATTCAGCCAGGTCAAGGATCTGGTTATGCTGGTTGAGGGAGTACCGTTAGGACAATAGAGCCTTTACTCGCGATGCAAAGGAATTCTTATCCATTCCGGCCTCTGTTTTCAGGAATGCAAGGAATTCAACATTACCCTTGTGACCCTTGAGTGGACTTTTGGTAAGTTTGTGTATGCCTACCCCATCCTCTTCAAGCAAATCAAACACTCTGAGCATAACATCCAAAAGCACCTCAGGCTCCTCAACAACCCCGTTGAAATCCGCCAAGCCCTTTGGCACTTCAAACTGCGGCTTGATCAGAGAGACCAACCAGGTATTGTTGCAGAGTGAAAGGATATGGCTTGCGGCTCCAGCGATGGAACGGAAGGAAAGATCGCATACAGCAGCATCGCAAGGAGGATCCAAGTCCTCCAAGGCCATGATGTTCTGCCGTTCATGTACCTGCACTTGCTCATTGGTGCGGAGTTTCCAATCAAGCTGGTTGTACCCTACATCCACACTATGCACCAAGGCAGCCCCACGCTTGAGCAGGCAATCAGTGAAGCCTCCAGTGGAAGACCCCGCATCAAGCATCACCAATCCGCTTACATCCAGGGAAAACGTATCGAGGGCATGCTCAAGCTTGTAACCACCACGGGAGACATAGGTATCAAAGGTAAAAGAAAAGGTTGCATGAGAGGACACCAACTGCTTGGGATCAGTGGACAGCACCCCATCCACCAATACATTACGACAGACGATGTATGCAGTGAGTTGGTCCTTGGTGTACTCATCATGCTGCTGGCAGAGGGCCTGCAGCAGGGCTACCTTCCTCTCTTTCATCAAATATCGTACAACCTCGTAAATCGTTCGATACTGAGCGCCTGTCCACTGGCAGTATCCAGGGTAATGCATACCCCCTGGATGACCGGTGCGGTATCAGCAATCTCGCTGCGTAGCGGCATTTGGGTAAGTTGCCTTGCAATCGAAATATCAGGCTTCGAGCCGATAACACTCTCAGACGGGCCGCAAAAACCTAGATCCGTAATGTAGGCAGTCTTATGGGGAAGAATCTTCTCATCAGCTGTCTGTACGTGGGTATGTGTCCCAACCACCGCACTCACTTTGCCATCAAGATAGAGCGCCAGGGCTTCTTTCTCCTCAGGGTTCTCTGCATGGAAATCTACAAAGATAAGGGGAGTCTGCTTTCGCAACTTTGCCACTTGGTCAGCACCAACCCGGAAAGGACAATCAATGGATGGCAGGGACTGCCTCCCTTGCAGGTTGAGGACGCCAACCTTATGACCCTTGACCTCAACGACTACAGAACCATGCCCAGGTGCTGCAGGGGGATAGTTGGCAGGACGAAGCAAACGTTTCTCGCTATCCAGTAATGGCCTTAGGTCATCCTGCTGCCAGATATGGTTCCCACTGGTGATCACATTCACCCCAAGTGAGAAGAATTGGTTCATCAAATCGGCATTCAGGCCAAAACCACCGGCTGCATTCTCGCCATTCACGACAACCATGTCAGCTCGATAATCCTTGACCAATGTATGTAATCCAAGAAAGAGAGCCCTGCTCCCGGGCTGTCCACAGACATCGCCCAAAAGCAGGACTACCATTGTTTTAGTATCAGACACAAACAACCTACCTAGCGTACTCGACAACCCTCATCTCACGGATGATGGTCACCTTGATTCTGCCCGGATACCTCAGTTCAGCTTCGATACGACTGGCGATGCCCTTGGCAATTTCCTTAGCCCCATCGTCGTTCACCTGGTCATTATTAACCAGAATCCTGAGTTCTCTACCGGCTTGGATGGCATATGCCTTATCCACGCCTTCAAAACTCTCAGCGATGTGTTCAAGTGACTCAAGACGCTTGATATAATTATCGAGCGTCTCCCGTCTTGCTCCTGGCCGTGCTGCACTGATAGCATCGGCTATCTGGACAATTACTGCTTCCAGGGTCTGCGGTTCTGTATCGTTGTGGTGAGCAAGGATGGCATTTACAATCTTGGGATCCTCCCCAAGTCGTTTTGCCATTTCCGCACCCATTTCAGCGTGGTTTGCGTCACTCTCAGTCTCAGCTCCTTTTCCAATGTCATGCAGGAGTCCAGCACGAAGTGCCAACTCACTATTTGCACCGACCTCACTGGCGATCATGCCGGAGAGTATGGCTACTTCCTTTGAATGATTCAACACATTTTGCCCATAGCTGGTTCTAAAGTATAGCCGACCAAGGGCTCGAATCATCTCAGGGCTCACATTGTGCACCCCTAAATCGAAGATGACTTTCTCACCTTCGTCTGCAATGATTCTACCAACTTCCTTCGATACTTTGTTCACCACCTCTTCGATACGGGCAGGATGGATTCTTCCATCCTGGACAAGTCTCTCGAGCGCGGCACGAGCAATTTCCTTCCTGACTGGGTCAAAACAGGAAATAACTACAGCCTCTGGCGTATCATCAATGATTACATCCACACCGGTGAGCGTTTCCAGGGTACGGATATTGCGGCCTTCACGACCGATTATCCTACCTTTCATCTCATCACTGGGAAGATTCACCGAACTAACCGTTACATCACTGACGACCTCTGTTGCCAACCTTTGAATCGAGGTAACGACGATATCCCTTGCTTTTTTGTCAGCGGAGAGCTGGGCCTCCTGCTCAATCTTGTTGATCATGAGCTGGGCATCTCTCCTCGCATCGTTGTACATGGTTTCCATGATGATATTTTTAGCTTCATCAGCGGAAAGTCCAGCGATACGTTCAAGTTCAGTAATCAAGCTGCCTTCTTTCTCAGCAATCTCTTGTTCTTTCTTGGAAAGGTTTTCTTCCCAATCTCCCAATTGCTTTTTGATAGCATCCAATTCAGCCTGCTTATGCTCGAGATTTTCCTCTTTTTGCGTGAGTCTTCTCTCAGAACGTTGCAGTTCAATCCGTCTCTCTCTAGCCTCTCGTTCCTGCTGTTGTTGTTCTTTCAACAACTGATCCCGAGTCTCAAGCAAAAGCTCTTTGCTTTTTGCTTCCGCTTCCTTTATAGCTTCCTCATTCAACCTAATAGCTTTCTGTTCAACGGAGGTAAGCTTAAATTTCGCATACAGCCAACGGCCTAACCAACCAAAGATGATACCAATAAAACAACTTAGGAGGATCAAAAGTATATTGTTCATATACTACCCCCTATTATAATGGTACAATAATACGTACGGCTGTCAGAATTGTCAAGGCTAAACCCATTCATTATCTTGTCTTACAGTACAAGTTGTTCAACAGATTGTTAATAATTGTGCTTTCAGAAGACTAAACAAAACCGCTGTCATTACAACAGCGGCTTTGCCCATACGGGCATACACTACAGATGAAGAGACCCAATAGAGGCTTATTTCTCCTCTTTGTCCTTCTTCTCAGCCTTCTTGGCTGGTTTTGAGGCCTTCTTTTCAGCCTTCTTCTCGGGCTTTGAAGTTTTCTCCACCAGCTCGAGGATTACCATCTCGGCTGCGTCTCCGAGACGATTGCCGGTCTTCAGGACACGGGTGTACCCGCCCTTCCTCTCGACAAACAAGGGAGCGATCTCTGTGAAGAGTTTTGCAACAATTGCTTCATCATAAATGTCCCGTGCAATCTGGCGGCGATTGGCCACATTGTCAACTTTAGCGCGGGTGATCATTTTTTCAGCCATTTTGCGTACTTCCAGAGCTTTTGCCTTGGTGGTCTCAATCCGCTCATATCTGAACAGACTGGTCACCATGTTGCGCTTCAAAGCTTTGCGGTGTGCAGAGCTTCTATTAAGCGCATTGAATCCAATCTTATGCTTCATTCTCTTCTTCCTTGTTCCCTGGTACTTTGATTGCAGTTTTCAGGACACTGTAGTCGGTCATCCCAAGGCTGAGATTCCACTCCTTCAGTTTTTCCTTAATTTCCTGGAGGCTCTTCTTCCCGAAGTTCCTCGTTTTTGCAATCTCTTCCTCAGTCTTCTTGGTGAGATCGCCGATGGTCCGGATGTTTGCGTTCTTCAGGCAGTTGCTGGAGCGTACTGTCAATTCAAGTTCCTCAACGGAAGTGTTGAGAATCTTGCGGACGCGTTCCTCCTCTTCATCAACCTCGTCATTGTTGTTGATCAATGTTTCATCAAAGTTAATAAAGATCTGGAAATAATCCTTTGCAATCTTAGCGGCCTCTGCAAGCGCATTCTGAGGAATAATCGTACCATCAGTGTAGATTTCCAGTGTAAGCTTGTCATAATCACTACGATAGCCGACACGGGTGGGTTCAATCGAATACTTTACGCGGGTAACCGGTGAGAAGCTGGCATCGATGGGGATGGTCCCAATCTCTTCCACATACTTCTCGTTGATTTCAGACGGGACATAGCCCCTACCAAGGTCTATCTGAACTTCCATCTCGATGTTGGCATCATCCATCATCGTAAAAAGAACCAGATCCTTGTTGGTGATCTCAACCTGGTCACGCTCGAAGTTTGCACCGGTCACAACGCCGGGTCCCTTGCACTCGATGAGGAGGTTTGTACCCTCCGAGTCATCAGGCATCTTGATCTGCAGTTTCTTGAGCGATGCAATGATATCCGCGATATCTTCGCGAACACCGGGAAGTTGCTCATACTCACTTGAGATCAAGTGGGGAACACCATCTTCATTGAAGCTGGTGAACTTTACGGCAGTGACGGCATACCCCTGGATCGATGAGAGGAGTACCCTCCTAAGCGTGTTACCGATTGTGGTACCAAAGCCTCTCTCAAACGGATAGGCGATGAATTTCCCATAGTTCGGCTCAACTGCGCTATGTTCGAAGGTGATCCCCTTGGGCTTCTTAAAGCCCTTCAGAAGGTTTTTGCGTGCCATGGTTACTCCTTATCTGGAATACAACTCGACAACCAGCTGCTCGTTTATCTTTTCGAGCTCGGTGACTTCACTTCTTCTCGGAACTGCGATGAAAGTGCCTTTCATGGCATCTACATCGAGGTTCAGCCACTGGCTTACGCCACTTTTGGTGTATTCCTTGAGGTTTTCTTTAATAATCAACATCTTCTGACCACTCTTGCCTACGGAAACCTCATCACCTGGGCGAAGGCGGTAAGAAGGAATGGAAACACGCTTGCCATTCACGAAAACATGTCCGTGATTAACCAGCTGTGCAGCCTGACTGCGGCTGGATGCAAAGTGGAGTCTAAACACCACATTATCAAGCCTCTGCTCAAGAAGCATGATCAAGTTTTCACCGGTCTTACCAGGAAGTCTTGCTGCCTCATTGAAGGTAAGCTTGAACTGCTTTTCAAGCATGCAATAGGTTCTTTTCAGTTTCTGCTTCTCGCGCAACTGCAGACCGTAGTCAGTCGGCTTCTTTGAGCGCGCGCGGGGATCCTTACCAGGAAGCCCAGTGGCCTTGATGTCATTAAGCGGGCATTTGCCACTGTGGCATCGATCACCCTTGAGGAACAACTTGGTCCTCTCTGCTCTACAATACCTGCACTTAGGTCCAGTATATCTAGCCATGTATCTGCTCTCTCCTCATCAGACTCTTCTACTCTTGCGAGGTCTGCATCCATTGTGTGGGATGGGGGTGACATCACGAATGGAACGGACCTTAAGTCCGAGCACGCCCAACGTCCGGATGGCGCTCTCACGTCCAACACCGGGTCCCTTCACAAATACGTTCACTTCCTGCAATCCATTATCCATAGCAGCCTTGGCAGCCTTTTCGGCAGTGGTCTGTGCTGCATAGGGAGTGGACTTCTTAGCGCCACGGAAACCAAGTCCACCGGCACTAGCCCAAGATACCGCATTCCCGTTCAGATCGGTAACGGTAACAATGGTATTGTTAAAGGTCGCCTGGATATAGACATTGCCTTCATATACCGTTTTCTTGACTTTACGTTTAATAGTAGCCATGTGCTATCTGCTCCTTATTTCTTCTTGGACGCAACGGTCTTCTTCTTACCCTTGCGAGTACGGGCATTGGTTTTTGTCCGCTGTCCATTAACGGGAAGACCCTTACGATGACGAAGGCCACGATAGCAACCGATGTCCATAAGGCGCTTGATGTTCAGAGCTACCTCTGTTCTCAGACGTCCTTCTACTTTGTACTCTTCCTCAATTACCTTACGCAATACTGCCAGATCATCACTGGAAAGGGTATTAATACTTGTATCGGGATCAATTTTTGTTTTTTCACATATCTCAACCGCCGAAAACCTACCAATCCCATAAATATAGGTTAAGGCGATTTTTACTGCCTTGTTCGGCAAATCTACACCTGCAATTCTCGCCATTCATGGCCTCCTGAATTTCTCTAATAGAGTGGAAGGCTTGCGCCGAACCCCGTTTATCTCTGTCTCTGCTTGTGCTTGGGGTTCTCACAAATAATACGGACCACCCCATTCCGTCTGACTACTTTGCACTTGTCACAAATCGGTTTGACACTTGCTCTTACTTTCATGTTCTAGCTCCTAGCCTAAATGTGTTTCGACTTCCTGCTCTTGCCGTCAACATTGAAACCATCGTAGTGGTGCATTTTCATAACTCCTTCAATCTGCCGCATGGTATCCAAGTCAACACCGACAAGAATCAGCAGTGACGTTCCACCGAAAAGCATTGCAACAGATGCAGGGAAGTTGAAGAACATCTGCACCAGCGTAGGAATCAAGGCAATGAAAGCCAAGAACAGGGAGCCAGGGAGAACAATGCGGTTAAGCACCTTAGTAAGGTACTCTTCTAGTTTCTCGGAACGTACGCCGGGAACTGAACCACCATTCTCACGAATCTGTTTGGCCATCTCCACCGGGTTCATTGAAACCTGGGTATAGAAGAAGGCAAACCCTATGATCAACAGGGCGTAGATAATCAGATAGGGGGCACCCTGTGGATTCAACCAATTAGCGAAGGCAGCAAGCCACCTCACCTCTTGTCCCAATGTAGTTGCGATCTGCAACGGGAAGGAAAGCAAGGCACTTGCAAAGATTACCGGGATAACACCTGATGGGTTGACCTTGATAGGGATGTACGTACTTTGTGCACCGTACATCTTACGGCCTACCACACGCTTGGCATAGTTCACGGGAATCTTTCTTACACCCTGCTCTTCATACACGACGAGAGCAACAACAACCAAGAACATTACAAAGACCACCAAGACTACGATTGGGTTCAGAACACCCGCGGAGATGCTCTGGAACAGAACCGATACGGCCTCGGGAAATCTTGCTACAATACCGGCGAAGATCAACAGACTGATACCGTTTCCGATGCCCCACTGGGTGATCTTGTTACCGATCCAAATCAGGAGCATGGAACCGGTCGTTACGGTAAGCATAGCTACCAATGTGAACGGAACGGTGCTCATTGTCATCACGCCGGGAATGGAGTTGGCGTAAATGGTTACTACATACGACTGAATCAGACAAACTACAATCGTACCATACCTGGTGTACTGCTGAATCTTCTTATGCCCGGATGGGTCCTGGGCCAGCTTCTTCAGTGAAGGGATAACCAACATCAACAGCTGCACAATAATCTGTGTGCTGATGTACGGCATGACACCCAACATAAACAGAGAAAAGTTGGAGAACGCACCACCCGAAAAGAAGTTCAGATACTCGGTTAGACCAATATTTGAATCTGAACTCTGGGATAGAAAAAACAGTTTCAGAACTTCCGGATCAATCCCAGGAATAGGAATCACTGCCCCGATCCTGCTGACAATCAGCAGGCTTAGGGTAATGAAAATCTTTTTCCGGAGATCCTTGATTCTATACATCTCAACTAAGGAGTTTGCCATAAAGCCCTTCTTTGTTATTTAATCTCGCCACCCGCAGCTGTAATCTTCTCGATTGCAGTAGCGGAAACCTTCAAACCGTCAATGATTACCTTCTTGGTGAGTTCTCCATTACACAGAACTTTCGCCTGTGTATTGTGCCCCTTGGCCAACCCAACGTCCTTCAGGGCGTCGAGGGTGACTACATCCCCATCTTCGAAGTTAGCAGAAATTACATCAAGGGAGACAACGGCATACTCTTTCTTAAATACGCTGTTGGAAAAACCTCTACGGGCAACACGGCGGTACAAAGGCATCTGCCCGCCTTCGAAGCCAAGACGAACACCACCGCCGGAACGGGAATTCTGTCCGTCATGACCCCTACCGCAGGAGCGACCCTTCGAGGACGCGCCACGTCCTACGATTGTCTTTTTCTTATTGGCACCTTTCGGCGCATGAATCTGTCCCATCTTACATCTCCTCGACTTTCACAAGGTGTGCTACTACACGGACCATCCCAAGCGTAGCGGGAGTAGCATCGTGTACAACCGAGCTGGAAATCTTGCCAAGTCCGAGAGCTTTCACCGTTCTGCGCTGCTTAGGCAGTGAACCGGAAAGTCCCCTGACAAGGGTAACCTTGATTTTCTTTGCGTCAGCCATCTCTTACCCCCACATCTCATTCAGGGACTTGCCCCGATTCTTTGCAACCACTTTGGCATCGAAAAGATTCTCGAAACCATCAAAGGCAGCCTTAACCGTATTGATTGCATTCTTGGAGCCAAGTGACTTGCCCTGGATATCAGAGATACCACAGACGTCACAAATAGCGCGGACTGCACCACCGGCAATAACACCCGTACCAGGTCTTGCAGGCTTCAAGAGCACGCTTGCACTCTTGTAGTTTCCCAAGATCTCGTGAGGAATGGTTGTCTTCTTCATCGGTACAACGATCATGCTTGACTTAGCACGATCGACAGCCTTTCTGATTGCCTCTGTAACGTCATTGGCCTTACCGAAACCATATCCAACCTTACCATTCTGGTCACCAACAACTACCAGTGCGGAGAAGGAGAACCTTCTACCACCCTTGACAACCTTGGCAACACGGTTCAGCTTGATCAGCTTCTCGACATACCCGTCGTTCTTATCCCTATCTCTATCTCTCGATCTATCCACAGTATCCCCCTAGAACTTTACGCCAACTTTGCGTGCGCCATCTGCGATGCTCTTGACAACCCCGTGGAACAGATAGCCGTTACGATCAAACACACAGGTGTCGATCTGCTTCTCGAGCATTCTCTTACCAATGGTTTCCCCGAGTTTTGCTGCATCTTCTACCGTGTTCTTCAAGCCCTTGAGCTCTTTCTCCATGGTACTAGCTGCAACGAGGGTGTTACCAGCTACATCGTCGATGACCTGTACATACATGTGGGAATTGCTGCGAAACACGCTCATTCTCGGCTTACTTGCAGTACCGGAAATGTGCTTTCGAATATGATGCTTACGACGAGCAAGTTTCCTTTTTTTATCGATAACTCTATTCATCTTATCTACCTACCCACTATTTCTTAGCAGAAGCTGTCTTACCAGCCTTGCGCCTGATCACCTCGTCCTCATACCGAATTCCCTTACCCTTATATGGTTCAGGTTCTCGGAGGGAACGGATCTCTGCACAAGTCTGCCCGACGAGCTGCTTGTCGATACCGCTGATGGTAACCTTATTGGGGTTTTCCACGGTAGCCGTGATTCCCTGGGGAAGTACAACTTCAATCAATTCGGAGTACCCGAGGTTGAGGGTCAGGAGATTGGCCTTCAGGTCAGCACGGAAACCGACACCGTTGATCAGCAGAGTCTTGGAGAATCCCTTGGACACTCCAATAACCATGTTGTTAACCAACTGGCGGTAGAGGCCTTGGAAACTATTGCTTTCCTTGGACTTATCCTTGGGAACCACGCTAATTTCGGATTCCTTGATGTTGATCACAACCTCAGGACGGGTTGGACAGCTGAGCTTTCCTTTCGGACCTTCGACATTAATCAAACCACCGTTGATGGCAACTTTGACCCCTTGCGGTACTGTGATTGGCAATTTTCCAACTCTGGACATTTCTTTACCACCTTACCAAATAGAGCAGATCAGCTCGCCACCGACCTTGTTCTCTGTAGCCTTCTTCCCGGTGATGACACCCGAAGAAGTAGACACTACAACGACGCCATGTCCGTTGTACACGCGGGGCATCTCACGATAGCCGGTGTAAACACGACGGCCAGGAGTGCTGATGCGTTGAATCCCATGGAGTACTGGACTCTGATTATCATCATACTTCAGGAAAACTCGGATATAGGAAATCCCATCCTTGGTCACCTTCTTGAAGTTCTTGATATATCCTTCATTCTTTAGAATCTTCACTATCTGAAGCTTCATCTTGGAAGTAGAAACATCTACTTTCTCATGCTTGGCCATGTTAGCATTTCTAACCTTAGTCAGCATATCAGCTACTGGATCACTTACAGCCATTTTTCTCTCCTACCAACTGGATTTGGTAACACCAGGAATCTGGCCTTCACTAGCCAATTTACGGAAACAGATCCTGCACATGTCGAATTGGCGCATATAGCCACGGGGTCTGCCGCAAATTCTGCAGCGATTGACGTGTCTGGTGCTGAACTTAGGCTCTCTCTTGGCCTTTACAATCATTGATTTCTTTGCCATATGTCTCTTACCCCTTATTTACTGAAGGGCATGCCAAGCTTAGCGAGCAGGGCGTAGCCTTCTTCATCGGTCTTTGCGGTCGTTACAATGGCGACATTCAAACCGCTGACGCGTTCGATCTTATCGAAGTCAATCTCAGGGAAAATAATCTGCTCGGTAATGCCGAGTGAGTAGTTCCCATGCCCATCAAAAGCATTGGGCTTGACACCTCTAAAGTCCTTAACGCGGGGAAGAGCGATGCTGATCAGCCTCTCCAGGAAGAACCACATGTTTTCACCACGTAAAGTCACCATCGCACCAATTTCATATCCTTCACGAACCTTGAAGTTTGCGATGGACTTTTTGGCCTTGGTTTTCAATACATGCTGACCGGTGATCTGCTCAAGCTCCTTGACAGCAGCATCGAGGAGCTTCTTATTGGTAATGGCTTCGCCGACACCGACACTGACAACAACCTTCTCAAGAGCGGGGATCTGCATTTTGGAGCTATAGCCAAAATCTTCAAACAGAGCAGGAGCTACTGTTTCCAGGTATTTTTTCTTAAGGTTTGGTATAAACTTTTCCATTAGATTACTTCCCCGGTTTTCTTGGCATAACGGACTTTCTTGCCGTTTTCATCAAACTTGTACCCAATCCTTGTAGTTTCACCTTTTCCGGTGACATAAGCTACATTTGAAACATGGATTGGTGCCTCAATTTCCACGATGCCACCCTTGTCCTGTTGGGTTTTCTTGCGCATGGTCTTTTTCACCATGTTGGCACCCTGGACAACGACTCTCTCTTTCTCACGGTCTACCTTCACGATCTTGCCTGACTTACCTTTGTCCTTACCAGCAATGATCATTACGGTGTCGTTCTTCTTAAGCTTCATGTATATACTCCTACAACACTTCCGGCGCGAGAGAAACAATCTTCATATACCCATCACGCAACTCTCTGGCTACGGGTCCGAAGATACGCTTACCGCGCGGGTTATTGTTGGCATCGATGATAACGCATGCGTTGTCATCGAACCTGATATAGGTACCGTCAGGTCTGCGGTATTCCTTCTTCGTTCGGACAATGACTGCCTTCATGACGTCACCTTTTTTGATGGCGCCGTTAGGCAATGCGGTCTTTACTGCCACGACAATAATGTCACCAACACCGGCAACATAGCGATGGCTTCCGCCAAGAACCTTGATGCACTGCACACGCTTTGCACCACTGTTATCCGCTACATTCAAATAGGTCTGCATCTGTACCATATCGTCTCTCTCCTATTAACGAGCACGCTCGACGATCTGCACGAGACGCCAGCACTTATCTTTACTGATGTGGCGGCATTCCAAAACACGTACGGTGTCGCCGATATTTGCCTCGTTCCTCTCATCATGTGCCTTCACCTTTTTGGTGGTAGTCACATACTTTTTGTACAGGGGATGCAGTCTTCTTGAGGAAACAGCAACGACAATCGTCTTATCCATCTTGTCACTGACCACCCGGCCGGTAAAACTTTTTTTATTAGCTTCCATCTGAATCGCTCTCCCTTACTTTGCCACGTTCCGAATTCCGAGTTCATACTCACGAATTCGCGTATTCACACGAGCGATGTTCCTCCTGACGGTACGAACAGCAAGTGGATTCTCAACATGTCCGAGCACTCTTCCCATACGAAGGTCGAAGTACTCCTTGTGAAGTTGCTCCTTCTTGGCTACCAGCTCGTCAAGGGTCAAATCTTTATATGAATTCTTCATACTCTTACTCCACTTCCCTTCTGGCGACAAACTTCGTCTTGATCGGAAGCTTGGAAGCTGCGAGCTCCAAAGCCTCACGAGCGAGCTCTTCAGGAACGCCACCCATTTCAAACATCACAGCGCCTGTCTTCACGACAGCGACCCAACCTTCGGGGTTCCCCTTACCGTTTCCCTGTCTGGTTTCAGCAGGTTTCTTGGTATAGGGCATGTCAGGGAAAATCCTGATCCATACCTTACCACCACGCTTAATGTGACGGGTCATGGCGATACGGGCTGCCTCGATCTGGCGATTGGTGATCCACTTCGGCTCAAGTGCGAGCAAACCGAATTCACCGAAAGCAATGGTAGTCCCGCGATGTGCAACACCATCAGTGGTGCCACGCTGTTTCTTTCTATGTTTAATTCTCTTTGGACTAAGCATGGCCTACTAACTCCTTGCCTCAGCACCTTCGCTCTTGGTCGGCTTTTTCACCAAACCACCGGCGTCGTTCTTGACTGCACGATCGTAGATCTCACCGTTGTACACCCACACCTTGACGCCAATGACACCAAAGGAGGTATTAGCTGTGGTGAATCCATAGTCGATGTCACTGCGCAGTGTGTGAAGGGGAATCCTTCCTTCCTTCATCCACTCCGAGCGTGCAATTTCTGCACCACCGATACGACCGGAGAGCCGGATCTTGACACCCTGAGCGCCATTCTGCATTGCTTTGGAAACAGCCATCTTCATTGAGCGGCGGAACGAACCACGGCTCACGAGCTGTCTAGCAACGTTTAAGGCAATCAGCTGGGCATCAGCCTCTGGCTTCTTGATTTCCTTGATCTTGATCTGCACCTTCTTGTCAGAAAGTTTCTGGAGACGTGCTCCAAGCTTCTCGACATTTGCACCCTTGCTACCAATGATGATACCAGGGCGGCTGGTGGTGATCACAATCGTAATGCGCTGGGGCTTACGGATGATTTCAACATCCGAAATCTCAGCACCCTGAACTTCAGGGCATTCAACCAAAGCTTTTCTCAGCTTCAGATCTTCATGCAGAGTGTCCGCATACTCCCTGGGGTCCACATACCATTTGGACTTCCAGGTCTTGTTGACTCCAAGACGGAGCCCAATAGGATTAACTTTCTGGCCCATTTACTTCCTCACGCTTGCTTTTTCGTCAACGACGACGGTAATGTGTGACATCCTCTTAAGCAGAATATCCCGTCTTCCATGGGATCTCGGCCATACTCTCTTGAGCCTTGGACCCTCGTTAACCTGCAACTCCTTGATCACAAGATTCTCTTCGTCGATCCTCTTGTTCTGATCAAGCGCATTTGCACAAGCGGATTGCAAAACTTTCAGGATCAGATTTGATCCCTTCTGAGGCATAGCCTCAAGAATTGCTACTGCTTCCACATACGACTTATTCCGAACAAGATTGGCGACCGGGCGAACCTTGGAAGGAGATACCATCAGAAATTTGGCAGTTGCTGAATAACCTTGTTTATCTTCCATCTTACTACCCATACCGCTTACCCAACCTTCTTGTCGGAAGCATGACCGCGGAAAATTCTGGTGGGAGAAAACTCACCGAGTTTATGTCCAACCAAGTTCTCCGTCACATATACTGGAATCCAGGTTTTCCCGTTATACACGGAGATCGTGAATCCCACCATTTCAGGGATGATCGTAGAACAGCGGGAATAAGTCTTGATCATCTGCTTCTGATTCGTCTTAAGAGACTCCTGAATCCTCTTATACAGTTTCTTTTCAATAAAAGGACCTTTTTTGATTGATCTTGCCACTTTCTACTCCTACTTCCGCTTCTTAACGATGAATGCACCGGAAGGTTTCTTCTTGGAACGGGTCTTTCCACCCTTTGCCGGCTTGCCCCATGGGGATACAGGGTTACGTCCTGCAGCAGTCTTACCTTCACCACCACCATGTGGGTGATCGATCGGGTTCATTGCTACACCACGTACCTTCGGCCGTCTTCCAAGGTGGCGACTTGCACCAGCCTTTCCGAGCGTGACGTTCATATGATCTTCGTTGCCAAGCTGCCCAAGGGTAGCATAGCACTCACCAAACACCATGCGCATTTCGCCTGAAGGCAAGCGGAGGGTGACATAGTCTCCTTCCTTGGCAACCAGGGTAGCTCCCAAACCAGCGCTGCGGACAAGCTGCCCACCACGACCGAGGGTCAACTCCACATTATGCACCATAAGGCCAAGAGGAACTTTCTTCAAAGGAAGAGCATTTCCTACCTGAATTGGGGCTTCTGGTCCACTGACAACAGTAGTTCCCACCTTGATACCCCTGGGAGCAATCATGTAGCGCTTCTCACCATCGGCATAAAATACCAATGCAATGTTCGCACTGCGGTTCGGATCGTATTCGATTGTCTTCACAACACCGGGAATCCCGTATTTGTCGCGTTTGAAATCAATTGTACGATATGCACGCTTATGGCCACCGCCTCTACGGCGAACACTGATGCGCCCGAAGGTATCCCGACCTGCCTTTTTGTTAAGACCACTGGTCAGCGACTTCTCAGGCTTGCTGGCAGTCAGCTCGCTGAAGACCAAAGAGGTCTTCTGGCGAAGGCCGGGAGTATTGGGCTTGTATGATTTAAGTGCCATAATCCAACTTCTCCTTATACGCCTTCGATGGCCTGGATGGTATCACCCTTGGCCAGGGTTACGACAGCCTTCTTCCAGTTACCGGTGTTACCAAGGATGGAACCACCCTTACCACGGGAATACTTTGGCTTGCCCTTCACAATCATCACGTTACAAGCTGCAACCTCAACACCAAAGAGCTCTTTAACAGCTGCCATGATCTGATACTTGTTGCTGTCCATACGGACCTTGAACGTATACTTCTTTGTTTCGCCCTCGCGAGCAAGATTGGTCTTCTCACTCAGGACGGGTTCAATAATAACTTGGTCTGCTCTCATTTCCGGTCCCCTTATTTGTCGCCGTAGAATTCATTCAAATTCTTAGCAGCCCCTTCCAGAACCAGAAGCTTTCTCCCATACAACAACTCCTTAGCAGAAAGCCTGTTGTAAGAAAGAACACGCAGGTACGGAATGTTCCTTGCAGCACGGCGCACCATTGCATCGTCATCTTTCAGGATCAGAATGGTTCTGCTCTCATCCTCGACGAAGTTCTTAAGAATCTTATTCAGATCCCTGGTTTTGCCACTTTCGATGGAGAAATCCTCTACAACAACGAGACGATCCTCCTTGACTCCCATAGACAACAGGCTCTTCATTGCAAGCCTCTTCATCTTCTTGGGGAGGGTAATACTATAATCGCGCGGCTTGGGTCCAAAAATCGTCCCACCACCAACTCTGACAGGGCTTTTCTTGTCACCGGCACGTGCGTTACCAGTACCCTTCTGTTTGTATGGCTTATTATTGCTGTATCTGACCTCTGCGCGGGTCTTAGTACTTGCAGTACCAACACGGTGGTTTGCAAGCTCGCTGTTTACGGCATAATAAATGGTACCATCACTAACCTCTCTGTTGAACACTTCATCATTCAACACGAGGGTTCGGACCTCTTTGCCGTCGATTGAAAAGACTTTCGTTTCCATATATCTCGCCCCTACTTCTTGATCGCTTTCTTGACGATGACGACACTCTGGGCGGGGCCAGGGATAGCACCCTTAACCATAAGGACCTGCATCTCTTCATCGACACGGACTACCTTCAGGTTCTGGACCGTCGTCCTCTCATTACCCATGTGGCCAGCCATCCGGGTACCTTTGAATGTGCGGGAAGGGGTGGAAGACATTGACGTACCGCCGATGTCACGATGGAATTTGGAACCGTGGGTAGCACGACCGCCCTTAAAGCCATGTCGTTTCATACCGCCGGCAAAACCCTTACCTTTAGAAGTCCCGGTGACATCCACAAAGGAGATGTCCTTAAATATATCCACGCCCAACACCTCGCCGACTGCGACCTCACGGTCATAGTCACGGAATTCAATTACATGTTGCTTTGGTTCACATACTTCCTTGAACTGTCCAGCATATGGTTTGGTGATAGTACTTTTCTTTTTGTCAATCGAACCCAATACAGCAGCAGAATATCCATTCTTCTCCTCATTACGGTCCGCGACAACAACGTTGCCCTCTATTTTAATTACAGTCACGGGTGTGAGCCTGCCTTGCGCATCAAACACCTGTGTCATTCCAACTTTTTTGCCGATAAGCCCTAACATCTCTTACCTCAACTCTCTTACTGTTTAATCTCTACATCCACACCGGCAGGGAGCTCAAGCTTCATGAGGGCATCCATGACTTTTGATGTAGGATCCAAAATGTCAATCAACCTTTTGTGGGTTCTCATCTCAAATTGTTCACGAGACTTTTTGTTGACAAAGGGCGATCTCAGGACAGTGTACTTGTTGATACGGGTCGGGAGAGGTACAGGACCTGATACTGTAGCACCAGCCCTGACAACGGTATCTACGATAGCTTTTGAACTCTGTTCAACCAGCTCAATATCAAAACCTCTCAACCTAACTCGAATTCTCTCTTTAGCCATTATTCCTCCAAAAAACGGGTCTTGCCACCATCATCCGATGATAGCAAGACATTCGTTGGTAACGTTATTCAATAATCTCGGTAACCTGGCCGGAAGCAACGGTTCTACCACCTTCGCGGATAGCAAAGCGGAGTCCCTTGTCCATGGCAACAGGGTGAATGAGTTCAACATTGATGTCGGTATGATCCCCAGGCAGAACCATCTGCTTGCCTTCAGGCAGGTTTACCGTACCAGTGATATCAGTGGTGCGGAAATAGAACTGCGGGCGATAGCCGCTGAAGAATGGGGAGTGACGACCACCCTCGTCCTTGCTCAGTACGTATACAGTACCGGAGAACTTGGCGTGGGGATTGATGGACTTTGGCTTTGCCAAAACCTGGCCTCGAACAACGTCCTTCTTGTCAACACCACGAAGCAGTGCACCGATGTTATCACCAGCCTGGCCTTCGTCGAGCAACTTATTGAACATCTCAATACCAGTAACAACAGTATCACGGGTATCGCGAATACCAACAATTGAAGCAGGTTCATTGACCTTGATGACACCGCGCTCGATACGACCGGTAACAACAGTACCTCGGCCGGAGATGGAGAAGATATCCTCAATCGGCATCAAGAAGGGCTGGTCAATAGCACGCTCCGGAAGCGGAATGAAGTTATCCATTGCATCAAGCAGCTCGTCAAGACACTTGGTCTGTTCAGGATCATCAGGATTGCTCATTGCATTGAAAGCAGAACCGCGAATGACAGGAGTATTAGCACCGTCGAAGCCATACTCATTGAGCAGGTCGCGCATTTCTTCTTCAACGAGGTCAATCAATTCAGGATCGTCAACCTGGTCAGTCTTGTTGATGAAAACGATCAAGCAGGGTACACCAACCTGACGTGCGAGCAGGATGTGCTCTTTGGTCTGTGCCATAGCACCGTCAGTTGCTGCAACGACGATGATGGCGCCGTCCATCTGTGCAGCACCGGTGATCATGTTCTTGATGTAGTCAGCGTGTCCCGGGCAGTCAACGTGTGCATAGTGTCTATTTGTAGACTGATACTCAACGTGTCTGGTGTTAATGGTAATACCACGCTCTTTTTCCTCAGGGGCGTTGTCGATTGCATCGTAAGCAAGTGCCTTATCGCCAAACAGTTTTGCACAATGCATGGTAATTGCTGCGGTAAGGGTAGTCTTACCATGGTCAACGTGACCGATGGTGCCTACGTTTACGTGTGGCTTCGTCCTCTGAAATTTCTCTTTTGCCATCATTTCCTCCTTGTGACATCCAATGTTAGTCACAAAAATAATTAATATGTGCTCATAAAGGCCCAAAGCCTTTACCATTTCGATTGAGACAAACTAATTACAGGGAAACAAAACATAAGAGGATTCCAGAGGTCGGCAGGCCTGGAGGACCCATCCTGACGACATAGTATAAGTTTATAAAAAACTTGGTACTGCCTGAAACCACCTTATCATTGCTCCGGCAATAATCGGTTTGGCTCTACATACTGCCACATAGACGTACCTATGCGGACACCTTTAGCAATATACGGGAAAGCAGTTTTTATGTCAAGCGATTAGGAATAATTCTTTAAAGATAAAGAAAAACCGGCTCTTCACAAGGGAAAAGCCGGCCTTTTTGGGTTTTTTTACCAACGATAATGACTGAAAGCCTTGTTGGCCTCTGCCATTCTGTGGGTATCTTCCTTCTTCTTGAAGGCAGAACCGGTATTCTGGTAGGCATCCAGAAGCTCAGCACCAAGTTTCTCGGCCATGCTGTGCCCATTACGGGAACGAGCAGCGGCGATAATCCAGCGCATTGCAAGGGCCTCACGGCGATTCTCACGAATCTCCACAGGAACCTGATAGGTTGCACCACCAACACGGCGGCTCTTGACCTCTACAACCGGCTTTACATTTTCCAAAGCCTTGAGGAAGACTTCAAGCGGCTTTTCACCGGTCTTCTCACCAATGGTCAACAGGGCATTGTAAATGATCCTGGTGCTGAGGGACTTCTTTCCATCATACATCATGCGACGGATGAACTTCTCAACAATGACACTCCCATATACGGGATCCGGCAACACTTCCCTGACGGGAGCAGTAGTTCTTCTAGACATATTCCAACTCCTCCCTTATCAAGCCTTAGGCTTCTTGGCGCCGTATTTGGAGCGGCTTCTCTTACGATCTGCAACACCAAGGGTATCCTTGGCACCACGAACAATGTGATACCGCACACCGGGAAGGTCCTTGACCCTTCCACCACGCAGGAGTACTACCGAGTGCTCCTGTAGGTTATGTCCGATACCGGGTATATAGGCGGTAACTTCAATACCATTGGAAAGACGCACACGTGCGACCTTTCTCAAAGCAGAGTTCGGCTTCTTCGGGGTCACGGTCATGACCCTGGTGCATACACCACGCTTCTGGGGACAACCTTCGAGGGCTGGGGACTTTGTCTTC
>NZ_JBFXGH010000012.1:0-37813 GCF_050178175.1 Sphaerochaeta sp. | reverse complement strand
GACAGGGATGATAGACGCCCAAGCGGTGACCGTCCTTCCTACCGCGACAGGGATTATAGAGGTCCTCGTGGTGACCGTCCTTCCTACCGCGACAGGGATGATAGAGGTCCACGTGGCGACCGTCCTTCCTACCGCGACAGGGATGATAGACGCCCGAGCGGTGACCGTCCTTCCTACCGTGACAGGGAAGACAGAGGTCCACGTGGTGACCGTCCATCGTCCCCCAGTGACAGAAGAGGAAGAGATGGTGGAAGTGATGAGCGTCGACAGCGGAAATCTGGACCAAAGCCGTATGGTTTTGATTCTTTCCGTCAGACCAAGACCAGAGGCGAACACGAAGACGATCCGTTCATGTCTGAATGATTCGATAAACAGTTATCATATAGGTATAGAACCCCCTTTTTGGGGGTTCTATGATGATTTGCCATAAAGATTATTTCCTTTATAACGTATCATGTTGACATGGTACGTTACTTGGAGTAAGATAACTATTGAGATTCAATATCATTTAGGAAAAACCCATGAAAGATAAGCGACAAACAATACAAAAGGGATTGGTGTGGGAAGCGGTTACCAACGCTACCGACCATCCAAATGCTGAGCAAATTTACGAGCGTATTGTTGAGAAACATCCTTCAATCAGTAGAGCCACAGTGTATCGAAATCTGAACTCACTTGTTGAGGAAGGAAAGGTGAAACGAATCAGGGTTCTCGGTGGTCCCGACCATTTTGATCGTACCTTGGGAAACCATTACCACATACAATGCATTTATTGTAAGCGTGTGGACGATATAGAGCTTTTCGAGGATATCAATCTGTCTGAACAAAATGTTGATACCAACGGATATACGCTTGAATCATATGAAATAGTTTTCAACGGAATCTGTCCCGAATGTAAAAAAAATATGCGTGCTGCTCAATAGCAGTTATAGAAAGGAGCAAGGAATGGAATTGAAAGGATCAAGAACAGAGAAAAATTTGCATGAAGCTTTTGCTGGCGAGTCTATGGCTCGAAACAAGTATACCTATTATGCCTCCCAGGCTAAGAAAGAAGGGTATGTGCAGATTGCTAATCTCTTTGAAGAGACTGCTTTCAATGAGAAAGAACATGCAAAAATCTGGTTCAAGCTTTTACAGGAATCTGGTGAGATCCCTACCACCACAGATAACCTGAAGGATGCAGCAGCCGGTGAACACTATGAGTGGACTGACATGTATGTAAACTTTGCAAAGGAAGCTCGTGAAGAAGGTTTCAGCAAGATTGCTACCTTGTTTGAAATGGTTGCTGCCATTGAGAAGCACCATGAACAGCGCTATCTTGACCTCTTGAAAAATGTTGAGGGGGGCTTGGTATTCAGTCGTGACGGAGACCAGATGTGGAAGTGTTCCAACTGTGGTCATATTGTCATCGGCAAGAAAGCTCCTGGTGTCTGTCCTGTCTGTAACCATCCCCAAGCATATTTCGAGATTGTTGCAAAGAACTATTAAAGTTTTGTTGCATACAAGAAAGAGCAGGCTTTTTATGGCCTGCTTTTTTCTTGTATGCTTCAATTGTCGTCCAGATGCATGAACTTGAGGGGATTGCTGTGAACCATCTGATGTATCTCGTCATCAGTGAAAGGTGACTCCTCAAAGATTCGATAATATGAGGTGTATGATTCAACTTTTACAAGGTTGACCGAGAAATCCGTACCAAAGAGACTTCTGGAGAGTATGGTCTGCCTTTGCTCATCATCAAGTGATTTCAAATAGTTAGAGAGCAGCAGGTAGAAATCAGGGTTGCTTCCGCTGAATGAGACATCTGCATATACATTTGGATAGAGTTGCATAAGCTCAACAAGATCATGAAACCAGGGAGAATCAGGTACCCTGCTTGTCAATCCAGATATAAGAGACAAGGGATTTTTTTGCAGTTGGTTGTACTGCCAACCATAGTGGGCAAAGTCAATCCTGAGCATAGGGTAGCGTGCAAGCACCGGTTTATAGGAAGATGGTGCAGTATATTTCCAAGCTTCCTTCGCAGGAACACCCCTAAATCCCTGATCGTCACAGTGGGTTATGATTGGAATGGCGTGATTGGTGCAGAACTCGTAGATCATGATGACTTTATCACGCTGTTCTGGGTCGGTAGGCCATGGGTCATATCCAAGTGGCGGATAGAACTTGATCCCATAGAATTGCTTCTTGTCATTTTCTATATGAATATAGGTGTCCATCAGTTTCTCTATGAAGTCCATGGTATGGACTTGGGGGTTGATACCCAGAAAAGGGAAGAACTCGAACAATCCATCAGGATGGGTTGTTCTGTAATATTCAAATCCCTCCAAGGTGTCTTTCACATAATCGAGAATTTTTTCTTCATTGGGAGCAGGGTAATAGAGTGAGTCGTTTCTGATCTTGTTGCTGGAAAAGTCCATCAAGAGCGGGCACATCGCCATCTTGTCATAGGTACGGGAACGCATGTGCATTTTTCCGTCACGGATATAGGGTTCTTCAGGTCGAAGGGCTTCCTCGTCATGGCTGGGGAATTTTCCCATGAGGTCATCCTCCATCATGACCAAGGTCTCCCCGATGGTCTGTTCAAAGGTAGTCAATGTATTAGTGATACGGTTGAGCAGTGCAGCACTCTTGCGATTCTTGTTGGTCAGGATATAGCTAGGGGAGAGGGTTCCACTGGTCACCAATTCCCCGATACCTCCTTCCAACGAGGAAAAAAACGATAGCAAATTTGGATGTACAATATTCATCACATGAAAATGCTGGTCGAAGAAGTAATTCATACAACCCTCCCGGGAAGGTGATGAAGGGTCGCAGCCCCCCTCATATAGATCATATACCCATCTTCTTTTTCAACTTTGCCCACGAGTCCTTGAGCGTTACGGTTCTGTTGAAAACGAGATGATCTTGACTGCTGGCCTTGCTGTCAAGGCAGAAGTAGCCGTTACGGATAAATTGCAGGTAATCCCCTTCCTTTGCTTGCTTGATCTGGGGCTCAGCTTTGGCATTGCTGACAATCTGCAAGGAATCGGGATTCAGGTCATCGAGATAGTTGCCTGTTTCTTTCCCTGGGTACTCAGTGAGGAACAGTTTATCATAGAGGCGAGCCTCTATGGTAACCCCTTCAGAAGCACTGACCCAGTGACTTGTTCCCTTGACCTTTCTACCATCAGGAGTGGTACCTCCCCTGGATTCAGGATCATAGGTACAATGCACTTCTACGATGGTGCCATCATCATCCTTTACCACAGAGTGAGCGGTCACATAGTAAGCATACTTGAGTCTCACCTCATTGCCAGGATAGAGTCTGTGATACTTCTTCGGTGGATCTTCCATGAAGTCTTCCCGTTCGATGTACAACTCTCGTGAGAATGGGATCTGATGGGTCTTGCTGTTCGGGTCTTCGGGGTTGTCCACTGCCTCAAAGTACTCGACCTTGTCTTCGGGGTAGTTGTCGATGACCAGCTTCAAAGGATCCAAGACGACCATCAATCGATCGGCACGCTTGTTCAGGTCTTCACGAACACAGAATTCCAAGAGGGAGTAGTCAACAACCCCTTCAACCTTTGCAACGCCGACACGACTGATAAAATCCTTCATCGATTCAGGGGAATATCCTCGTCTCCTGATACCACTGATGGTAGGCATTCTTGGATCATCCCATCCATCCACGATTCCCAGCTTAACCAAGTTGAGAAGCCTTCTCTTGCTCATCACGAAATAATTGATGTTCAAGCGGGCAAATTCATACTGATGAGGTGTATGCTCAATACCATCGATGCTGGTTGCCCAATCATAGGCAGGACGGTGGTCCTCAAACTCCAGGGTACAGATTGAGTGGGTGATGCCTTCTATCGCATCACTGATGGGATGAGTGAAATCATACATGGGATAGATGCACCATGTATTCCCGGTTCGTGGATGTGAGGCAAACTTTATACGGTAGAGAGCAGGGTCTCGCATGTTCAGATTTGGACTGGACATGTCGATCTTGGCACGAAGGATATACTTTCCTTCTGGGTGCTTGCCTTCACGCATCTCAAGGAACAGCCTTAGATTCTCCTCGATGCTTCTCTCCCTGTCTGGACTGTTTTTCCCAGGTTCCTTCAAGGTTCCCCGGTACTCCTTCATCTGCTCAGCAGTGAGGCTGTCAACATAGGCTTTCCCTTGTTTGATCAACTCGATTGCTATTTCATACAGCTGCTGATAATAGTCAGAGGCATGGTACTCATGCTCGCCCCATTCATAGCCCAGCCATTTGATGTCACGCTTGATGGAGTTTATATACTCCTCATCTTCCTTCTCAGGATTGGTGTCGTCAAAACGGAGATGGCAGCGACCTTGGTATTTTTCAGCAAGTCCGAAATTGATGCATATAGACTTGATATGCCCTATATGCAGATATCCATTGGGTTCAGGGGGAAATCTGGTTACGATGGTATTATTAGGAACCCGGCCGGCCGCCAGGTCATCCTCGATGATTCGCTCCAGAAAATTCAGAGGAGTCTTCTCTTCTGTCTCCACTTCATTGTGCTCGTCCATCATTGTCCTTCCTTATACTTTTTCAAAGGGGCTTCTCTGAAGATAGCACATAGTAGCACAACCATTAGTGTTGTGCGAGAGGCTATCAGGTCTCTTTCGTATAATCCAATGCGCTCATGGAAGCTCCAGCTTCTTCACTCCCCTCGTTGGCGAAGTAGGGTCCGAAGCTTACCGACCTCTCGATTCCAGGAAGCGTGAAGGTTCCTGACCAGTTCACAGGGCTTTCACTTTGCCTGCTATATCCGATTGAGACTTGGGAACCTCTGCGTTTCATTCTCCAGATTACGGGAACATTCCCTGTCATGTGGGGAATCCTGCAGTAGTTACGATAGCCGGCGATCGTCACATGGATTTCCAAGGCTTCAGCATTCATCCCCACAGCAATGAAATCGGTGTCCAGGTGATAGAAGCAAACACCTGAAAAGACCCTATCCCCATCGCTCGAAAGCGTCATTTCACAAGAGAAATCATCATCAGAAACTGCAAGCAAGAGAGGTCCGTCGGGCAAGTGCATCTGTGGTTCCACCATAAGGGAAACCGATCGGTAGTCCTTCTGCCATGATCGGGGTTTTCCCATCCATCGAAAATCGCGCATCGTAATCTTTCTCATACGTGCAGTATATGAGAGTTGTGTCATTTTATCCATAACCACTTTATGTTGTGGTGAAGTTGTTGTACCTTATATCATATGAAGTCACCAAAAGAATTCGCATTGGAAAAATATTTAATGTCACAGTTGGAGGAAGGTACCGACAGCTACCGTTTGGCATCCCTCCTGATTCAGGATCCTGAGATAGAGGCATTGCAAGAGTATGCCAACAGTGTTTCGATCAAACGATTGAACTACAATGATCACGGTCCGGTGCATATGCGCCAGGTTGCGATTAACGGGGTAAGGATGCTTTCCTTGCTCAAGGAAGCAGGAATCAAGACCTCCTTGGAGCAAGAGGATAGCGGAAGCTACGAGGATAGCATGCTCTCCTTGTTGCTTGCCTCCTTCGTGCATGACCTTGGCATGAGTGTTGGACGAAGTGATCATGAATTAACTGGTTTGGTGATTGCACGCCCCATTATGGATCGTATTCTCACGCAGCTCCTGGGTGGCCAGTTGGCCCGCAAGATAGCCATTATCTCGGTTGCCAGTGAAGGGATCCTCGGTCATATGGCCAACAGGAAGGTCCACTCACTGGAGGCAGGTATGCTCTTGATTGCTGATGGTTGTGACATGGAGAAGGGTAGGGCCAGAATACCCATGCGTATCATGAGCCATGCAAAGGTTGGTGATATTCATAAATATTCTTCCAACTCTATTGAGAAGGTAACGATCACCAAAGGTGACTCAGTTCCTATCCTCATTGATATTGCCATGAGTAGTGATGTAGGATTTTTCCAGGTCGAGGAAGTACTGTTGCCCAAGATTTCCATGAGTCCAGCCAAGGCATACGTACAGGTTCATGCAGGGGTTGTTGGGCAAGAGAGAAAGAAGTATTTATAGGAGTGAATCATGATTGGAGTTATTGGAGAAGCGTTGATTGATTTTATCGCCAAGGGAACACTTGGCTCATCTGTCCCGTATGACTCTGTGGTAGGAGGATGCGCATTGAATACCGCTGTTGCTACCTCCAGGCAAGATTCACCTGTTGTATATATTGGAAAAATCTCTGGAGATATCTTTGGACAGCGGATGCTCAACCATCTTATCGAGAGTAAGGTATTGTTCGATCCCAGTCTCTGTGCTGCACCACAACCATCACTGCTTGCCATGGCTAGCCTTGATGCAGAAGGTAAGGCAAACTATACCTTCTACACAGAAGGGACCGCTGTAGTCAGTATGACCAAAGCGGAGTTGCTCTCTGCTCTCCAGGAACATACTAATCTGAAAGTGGTTCACATAGGGTCATTGGCATTGGCTCTTGAGCCACTCTCAGAGGTAATCATATCGGCATTGCAATCATATGAGCCTAAGCCCGTGATTTTTCTCGATCCCAATGTAAGACCAGCTGTCATACCTGATATGAATGTATTTAGATCAAGGATTGAGGCGGCAATGGACTTGTCGTCCTTGGTCAAGATCAGTGATGAGGATCTTCTTCTGCTCTATGAAGGAAAGGACGCTAGGGAAATGGCCCAGTCCCTTGCCAAGGAGCAACAGGCTCATATCATTCTTACCATGGGTAAACAAGGAAGCATCTGGTATACCCCTGAAGGGGAATCAGTTTCCATGGAGATCATTGACCTACCGGTCATTGATACGGTCGGTGCGGGAGATACCTTCAGTGGAGGCCTTCTCTCTTATCTCTATGAAAGGAATTGTTTCGGCAAGGATGGTGATATTCCAAAACTCGAGAAACTCTCACTTGATATGATCAAGGATGCTTTGCTTTGGGCTACAGCATCCAGTGCTATTACCTGCTCAAGAAGAGGGTGTGACCCGCCAAGGACCGAGGAGATACGCTCCTTGCTTGCCAGCCTTTAGGTTGCCTTAGCAGCTTCTTTGGAAGTACACTATCTCCATGTTGAAGAATGTCCGAAACAGAATCATACGCACTCTGCTCCTCATTTTGGGGGGTGCGTTCTGTGTATTCATAGGCTTGTTGCTCTTCCGTTGGACAGAGAGCATCTCTGAAGATAAACAGAGAAAAGAACTTTCCAAGGTTCTCCATACCATAGCTGAAGAGCAAGGTCCTGAAGGGGTGCTTGCTCTCTCAGGCGTGCAGGTTGCTGACATCCTCTCAGGAGAAGATGGGTTGCTAGTATTTGAAGAGAACCAATCACTCTATTACAGCGCTGCTGAGAGACAACAGATGGGTGTGTATGAAAATGTGAACAAGAGTGTTGTACACATCACCACCGTGGGAGAGGCAGCGGTAAGCGCCTTCATGGATGTGCTCCCTGCCCAAGGGACCGGTAGTGGGATCATCCTTTCCAAGGATGGCTACATTCTTACCAATGCCCATGTGGTTGAGAAAAGCTCAAGTATACAGGTAGGTCTTTATAACAACCAATCCTACGCTGCAACCTTGGTTGGTGTTGATAGTGAGGATGATCTGGCAGTAATCAAGCTGGTTTCTGCAAAGGATGTGATGCTCTATCCCGCCACCTTGGGAACCAGTGAAGATTTGCAGATTGGACAACGGGTAATTGCAATCGGAAATCCATTTGGATATGACCGTACAATGAGTGTCGGTGTGGTAAGTGGATTGAATCGACCGGTGAGAACCAGCGAAGGCAAGGTAATCATGAATGCAATCCAGACCGATGCTGCAATACATCCAGGAAACAGTGGAGGACCGTTGCTCAATACGCGGAGTGAAGTCATCGGGATCAACTCAGCGATATTCACTACTTCAGGAAGCTCCCAAGGGTTGAATTTTGCCATCCCTGTTGATACAGCAATAGCAGTCATTCCAGATCTGATCAAGCATGGAAAGATCAGCAGGGGTTGGCTCGATCTTTCTGCAGTACAGCTGACCCCACAGCTTGCAACCTATGCGAAGCTTTCTGTTGAAAAAGGCGTCCTGGTAAGTGAAGTCACCAGTGGGGGACTCGCTGAGAAGGCAGGGATAAAAGGTGGAAGCCGGAAGGTGCAGTACGGCTCCTCGGTTATCAATCTTGGGGGTGATGTCATCACTGCAATCAATGGTGAGACGATCAGTGACCTCAACGACCTCTATCTTGCTCTGCTTCCCATGAGAAGTGGGGAGGAGGTTTCGGTCACCATCAATCGTGACGGGAATGTAAAGAAGATGGAAGTCCAGCTGATTGAACGAACAGCGCAGCATGTGAGCGCATTGGTACGATAAGATGAAAGATACGATTTATGTTGATGAAAGTTGGGGTGGTGAAGCTGTCTACAATATCCATGGACAGGTTTCCTTCCAAAGCAAACCGTTCAAGGTAGCCTCATCATATGAACCCGCGGGAGACCAGGGCGAGGCGATCAAGGCATTGAGCGCAGGCTTGCTGGATGGGGACCGCTGCCAGACCCTCAAGGGAGTGACCGGTAGTGGTAAGACCTATACGATGGCGAAGATCATCGAGCAAGTACAGAAACCTACCTTGGTGCTTTCCCACAACAAAACCTTGGCAGCACAGCTTTTCAGGGAGTTCAAGTCATTCTTCCCAGATAATGCCGTAGAGTATTTCGTCTCAACATACGACTACTACCAGCCTGAAGCGTATGTTCCGGGAAAGGACTTGTATATTGAGAAAGATGCTTCGATCAACAGTGAGATTGACCGGCTTCGGCTCTCTGCCACGTTTTCGCTTATGGAGCGTCGTGACGTTATTGTCGTATCAACTGTTTCCTGTATTTATGGTTTGGCAAATCCTGTATCAGTTCGAGATATGGTACATACGTTCCATACCGGGGAAGCTTTCAACCATCGTGAGGTTCTCGATCAATTGGTGCGCATGCAGTATGAACGAAATGATGCCATTCTTCAGAGAGGTTCATTCCGTGTTCGTGGGGATGTGATTGAGATATGCCCATCCTATCTGGAGAATGCAGTAAGGATATCCATCGATTGGGATGAGATTGCTTCCATTCAGTGGTTCGATCCCATCAGTGGAGAGAAGCAGGAAATTGTGGACAGCTACACTCTTTACCCTGCAAAACAGTTTGTAATGCCCCAGGAGCAGGTTAAGGCAGCCATCTCGAGAATCCGCAGTGAAATGGAAGACCAAGTGGAGTATTTTACTTCCATGGGTAAACCATTGGAGGCTGAAAGAATCAAGACCAGGGTAGAGTATGATTTGGAGATGCTTGAAGAGATAGGATACTGTTCAGGCATCGAGAACTACTCACGCCTTCTCTCTGACCGTAAGGCAGGGGAACGCCCGGCGGTTTTGCTTGATTACTTCCCCCCTGACTTTATCACCTTCATCGATGAGTCGCATGTTACCCTTCCCCAGGTAGGGGCGATGTATGAGGGGGATCGTTCACGGAAATTGAACCTGGTGAACTTTGGATTCAGGCTTCCTTCTGCGTTGGACAACCGTCCCTTGAAGGCTTCTGAGTTTGAACAGGTGGTGAAGCAACGGGTTTATGTTTCGGCTACACCGAACCAGAAGGAAGTGGATGAGAGTACACGGGTGGTTGAACAGATCATCAGGCCCACAGGCTTGCTTGACCCAGAAATCGATGTAAGACCCACCGAAGGCCAGATGGAGAACCTGTACGGAGAGATCCGTGCAGTTATCAAGAAGAAACAGCGGGTACTGGTTACTACACTGACCAAGAAGATGAGTGAGGATTTGACGGATTATTTTGCATCCCTCGGTTTGAAGGTACGCTACCTTCACTCCGAGATTGAGACCATCGAACGAGTCGAAATTCTCAGGGATCTTCGCCTCGGGGTGTATGATGTGTTGGTAGGAATCAACCTGCTCAGAGAAGGCTTGGACCTTCCCGAAGTTTCCCTTATCGCCATTCTTGATGCAGACAAAATCGGATTCCTTCGTTCTGCCACTTCCTTGATCCAGACTATTGGGCGTGCAGCACGTAATGCTGAGGGCCGGGTTATCATGTATGCAGACCGTATGAGTCCTGCGATGGAAGAAGCCATCAGTGAAACCAACCGTCGTCGCGCTATCCAGATGGCATACAATGAGGAGCATAATATTACTCCTACTACCATCATCAAGGCGATTCATGACATGCTCGAACGCGAGCAGCATGAACAAAAAGAGATCCAGAAACATGACCTCGAGCTACTCAAGGGTGGTTACAACCTGCTCAGTGCAACTGATAGAAAGAATTATATCAAGGCGCTTGAGAAAGAGATGCTAGAAGCCGCAAAGAATCTGGAGTTTGAACGTGCGGCTGTCATCCGTGATGAGATCCAGGATGTAAAGACAGGCAAGTTTATCAGTTAGCGAAGAATCAGATCCAGTGGCCCCCCAGTAATGGTGGGGTGCTGGTAGAGTTTTGGATTCACTCCGCTAAGCGGAAAATCCTGATGGTGATATACATATTGGTAGAGGTAATCCGCCGAGATTGTTTGATCTACATCGCGTAGTATTTGATTCTCTTCATCCCAGCCGAGTCCTTCAAGTAGCGCTTGTGTGAAATATCCATGGGTCGGAACACCATAATAGGGTGGTTCCTTTGCTGTATTATCATAGGTAGTAGAAGCCAGTACAAATACAGGGCGGGTATACGATCCTTCGGTAAAGTACTGGTCATATATTTCCTGTAAGTACGCATTTCTCTCTATAAGGGAATAGGATGTTTCACTCTCCTGCACAAAGTTTCCGCTATAGCAGCTATCAACAAGTAGCAGGATATTTCCCTTACACTCCTTCAACTTGTCATAGAGGTCTATGACTGAAAGAAGAGTTTCATCAAATGGTTCATCATCGTCATCGAGAATTTTCTTATCTTCCCGAGTGGGATAGAGAACCAGTGAACCATCAACATCTCCATGCCCACTGTAGCTGATGATGAGGATGTCTTGCTCATTCATTGTTTCTGAGAGTGATTCTATTTTCTGGGTGACATTGGCTTTTGTAGGAAGCAAAGGATCAGAAAGGGAATCACTGCCATCTTGGAGCATAAGGGTGGATGTATGCTCCTTCCCCGCAAACAGAGCAGTAAATGCTTTCTCCAATTCTATTGCATCCGGAAGTGTGCCGTGGAGTGGATTTACATTCGTCCCATCATAACTAAGCGCTATAGCAAGGTGATGGGTTTTTCCTTCCTCAGGAGGATCACTCATCAATTCACAACCCCAAAAAAGTGAAAGGGACAGAAGGATCAGAAGTTGAAGTTTCATATATCTAGAGTTCAATGACCTGTTCCTTTGCTTCAGTAGCGGAAAAGTAGCATATCCATCGCCCCACCGGTTACCATGGGGTGTTGCACATTCTCTCCAATGGAAAACAACGACCAGCGTACAGGGTATGTCTGGTTTTTCTTGATGTATTTATAGATTGAATCAATAGTAAGCATCTCATTTTGTGCTGCAGGTGGAACACCGTTTGCGATTTCTTCTGTAGTATGGTTCCATCCCAGTGCTGCAAGCAGTGCTGAGGTAAACACTCCATGATTATGATCATCGAATTTGATTTCATACGAATCAGAATCAGCACTGGCCGTAAGAACCATACATGAAGGTATCTCATATTCTTCATCAGAGAAGTATTTGCCATACCAATCATCGATGCCTTTATCATACAACCAACTCAAGCTTGAGGAGGACTCAGGGACAAAGACGCCGCTATAACAGCTATCGACGATGAGGAGTTTCTTCCCTTCGATAGGTCTGATAAGATCGTGTAACCACTCTGGGGTTACCACAATAGGAGAATCTTCTGATATGTCCACTGTTCCAGAGGTCTGGGTATGGGCCATCAGGAGTTCCCCTGTTTCCTCAATGCCGTGTCCGCTATAGGTAATGATGGTCAGATCATCTACTGTTGCAGTTCCCTGAATTATTTCAAGTGTTCTTTTTAAGTTTGCTCTTGAAGCATATCCTGTGTCATTGACGGTTACCTCGGAGTAATCTTCCCCTTCCTGAAGAAGCAGAGTTACCTTGATATCTTCACTATCCCAGCCAGCTCTCATAGCTTGCTGCTTGAGTGCGTCTGAAAGTTCCCTTGCATCATAGACAGTCCCTGGAAGGTCACCAAGCTTATCCTTCTTCTCATCCTCGGGATCTGCTACTTCTTCTGGTTCATTCTCATAGGTTATTCCTATCGAGACAATACGTACGGTTCCCCTCTGCACGGGCTCCTCGTAATACAACTCACAGGAGGCCATGAGGAGTAATAGGATGGATAGCAGAAGGAATCCTCGTCTCATGTATCACCTCGACTAAAAGGGAATACCAGGTAGCGCACCCCAATTCCTGCTTGCAGTGCCGTAATCTCCTTTCGAAGATGCACGGAAAGAGGTGCTGTAAGGAATATCTGGTGGTCTGTTCCCTCTGCAATGAGAAATTGGGGTCCAAATTTGAATGAGAAAGAAGCAAAGACTTCTTCGATCTGCTTATAGAAGTTAACTTCACTCCCGCCTTGGATGAAAAGCGAGAATTTATCACTGAGTGACCAGCTTCCAAGAATACTCAGTCCCAGTGAGTTGAAACCACGTGCACGGTAGTTGCCAAAGGGGAGGGAGTCCGAGACAGAGTAGATGTGTGCCTGAAGCACTGTCTCCCAGTTGTCTCCTTGGTATCCAAGGAAGCCAACAGTTGTGGTAAACGCCAATGAAGACCGGGCAGGTATCTCATCCTCGAAGTGGGGAATTCCCAGATAGTAGGAGAGTGAGGAAGAGGCAGCATAATACTGTCTTCCGCTATCAGCAGGCAGGGAAGCTGCAAAAAGAAATAGAAGAACGATCAGATACAGCCGTTTACCTTTCATATTCTTAGTATACAGAATTCATAGGATATAACTATTCCCCAGCCATGGTAAGTTTTGATTTTGTCATCAGTGTACCATCAAGATACTCCCTTATGGCCTTGATTCTCACTCCCAGTGTGACATGGTCAGCGATAGGGCGACGAGACGCATGAGCGATAATCGTATGTCCTTCCCAGCTGCAAGCAAGCCGGTAGTGGTCTCCTTGGAATTCACAGCTGACCAGCTCTGCATTCCTGAATGTGAGATGAGGAAGGTATTCAGCCAGGGGAAGTGTTGCATCATCCTGGACCAAAACGGCCTCCGGTCTGAAGAAAATAGTGTGTTGTCCTTCTTGGGGTTTGAATACAAATGGTTCAGATGAACCAATCTTGACCAGTGTCTTGGGAATCACATTGTAGGGGAGGGTATTCCCCTCTCCCATGAAGGTTGCTACAAAAAGATTGGCTGGATTGGAATAGATTGCCTCTCCTGGCCCTTCCTGCATCACCTTCCCCTCATGCATCACTATGATGCGGTCAGCAATGGAGAGAGCCTCCTCCTGGTCATGGGTTACATAGATGGTGGTGATTCCCGTCTCATCATGAATCCTTCGTATCTCTTCACGGAGATGCTTACGCAGCTTTGCATCGAGCGCAGAGAGTGGTTCATCCAGCAGTAGCAATTGGGGCTGTGATGCAAGCGCTCGTGCCAAGGCAACCCGTTGCCGCTCTCCGCCACTGAGCTCCTGGCTCCTCCTCTTCTGGTACCCTTCCAGGGCAACCAACGAGAGTAGTCGGCCGATACGCTCCTTTCGTTTTGCTTTTGGCAGTTTACGTAACTTCAAGGGATAAGCAATATTCTGTTCAACGTTCATATGGGGGAAAAGGGCATAGTCCTGGAATACCATGGCGATCTGGCGTTGGTGGACCGGTGTTTGGGATAGGTCTTTTCCATTCAACAGCAATGAACCTGAGTGCAGGGGAAGTAATCCAGCGATCAATTGGAGGGATGTGCTCTTTCCACACCCGGAAGGACCTATGATACATGCCAGTTCTCCTGCCTGGACAGAAAATGACACATTCAAAGAAAAATCCTTATAGGATGCCTTCAATGCACAATTCAGACCTTCAGCGGCCATATGTACCCCCTTTCGCAAATTCACTTACAATAAATACCAGTACACTGACTGCAATCAAGATGGTTCCCAGTGCACAAGCCCCTTGGAAATTGTAACTTCCGATCAGTCGATACATCACCACAGGCAGGGTGATGATTGAACTGTTTGCCAATGTCAGGGTAGCATTGAACTCACCCATGCTGAGGGCAAACGCAAAAATTGCCCCTGTGAATATAGCCCCCTTCAGTAGCGGGAGTTCAATAGCCAGGAATGTCCTCAGAGGGCCAGCACCAAGGGTTAATGAACTGTGCATGTAGGTCAGGGGAATCTTACGGTACTCAGGAAGGATTGTTCTCAGGACAAATGGGATGGCAATGACCAGGTGGGCCAATACAACCAGGGTGTAGCTCAATGCAAGCCCTCCCCTAAGGCGGCTTGCGATCAAGTAGTATCCTAGCCCAATAATAACGGAACTGACGGTCATGGGGAGCATCCCCGCCAACTCCAGGAAAGAAGAGGTATGTTTCTTTCTCCTGATGGCGACTGAGAGGGTAAGGGCAAGCGGGACGGTGGTAGCAGCAACCACCAGTGCGATAAGCAAGCTGTTCGTCAATGCCCCCAATGCAGAACCCATATGGCCTGTTGCGTTTTCCAAGCTGAGCAACTGACGATACCACTTCAGGCTGAATACTTCCTGGGCTGAACGGGAGGGTGCTGCCATGAAAGAACGCACCACCACCGATATGACAGGACCAAGAATAAACAGGAAGGAGATGATGGTGTACAAGAATGCGAGTATTCTTCCCACCACAGTTGCTGGTTTTTTCTCCAGTGTTCGGTGGGAAGTGCGGTAGGTTTCACTTTGTGCCAACTTCTTCTGGGTGGCATTGTACCAGAGCAATAAGAGACTGGTTATGAGTATGGAGAACAAAGAGAGGGCACTTGCAGCGGCAGGATTCCCCATCATCCTTGCTTGCCGGTAGATTTCCACTTCCATGGTCGTGAACTGGGGTCCTCCCCCAAGCACCAGGATAATGGCAAAGCTGTTGAAGCAGAACAAGAAAACCAAACTGGCGGAGGAGACAATTGCAGGAATGAGCCTGGGTAGCGTGATGGAGAAGAAGGTGCGTACCTTGTTTGCTCCCAAGGTCCAGCTTGCTGCCTCGCAATTTTCATCCATATGCTCCCAATAGGAGGATACGAGGCTCATGATGATGGGGAAGTTATAGAAGGTATGTGCGAGGATGATTGCAGGGAATGAGTAGAGAATTTTCAGTGGTGGTTCCTCAAGCTGGAATAGGCTCATCAGTGCACGATTGAGAAACCCATTATTACCGAAAAAGATAACGAACCCAAGCACAACCAGAATGGAGGGGATAACAAAGGGTATTGCACTCAAGGCCAGAATCATACGCTTGCCTTTGAAGGAGTATGTAGCAATCAGGTACGCACCAGGTAGGGCGACTGCAAGCGAGGCAAGGGTGGAAAGTGTTGCCTGCAACAGGGTGAATCCCATGATTTTTTGTGTATACGGGTCGCTGAAAACACTGACAAGTCGGGAGAATGAGAAGCCCTCCTCAGTAATGAATGCCGAGGAGAGCGTGAAGAACAGAGGAACAAAAAACAGCATCAGCAAGACAACCATCGAAGGAATGGGCATAGTACGATAGAATCGTCTGTACTGAATGCTGTTATTCTCTCTCATTTACTCATTACCTGTGTCCATTCAGTAAGCCACCTATCCAGGTTTTTTGCAAGAGTCTTGCTATCCATGGAGAGGTTCTTTTCCGGTTTGGGTGCATAATCGAAGGCATCAGGGAGTTCCGTCTTGCTGTTGACTGGGTACATTGAATTTGCCATGGCAATGGTCAATTGTCCCTTGGTCAAGATAAAGTCGATGAACTGCTTCGCCTCATCCTTTTTCTTGCTGGAAGAGAGCAGGCCAACTCCTTCAATGGTTGTACTATGCCCTTCCTCGAAGAGTGCTACCTGGTAGCGGGTGGTATCCTCGTAGGTGACATGATACACAGGACTGGTGGTATAACTGAGAACCAAGGGAGCTTCCCCCTCAGTGAACAGACCATATGCGCTGGACCATCCATCGGTGATGGTAAGTGCTTGGTCCTTCATGGTTTCCCACCAGCTGAGGTATCCCTCTTCCCCGAAAACCTCGATAGTCCATAGCAGCAAGCCAAGGCCGACGGAACTGGTCCTGGGATCGATCAGGATCACTTTGTCCTTGTAGATTGGATCAGTCAGACTGGCAAGAGATGTTGGGATCATATCACTGTCCATGGCCTCCGTATCCACTACAAATGCAAAGTTCCCGTAGTCGAATGGGATCAACTGATAGGTGGGATCGAAATGCAAGAATTCAGGAATGTCAGCCAGTACCTTGCTTTTGTACGGTTCCAACAAACCTGCCTCATAGATCTTTGAGGCCATATCGTTACTGATCCCCACCACGACATCTGCCCATGGGTTATTAGCCTCTGAGATGAGTTTGTTCATCATCTCCATGCCATCACCTGAGCTTACCAAGTTGACCTTGATGCCGGTCTCTTCCTCGAACATCTCAACCAAGACAGGGCCGGGACCCCAGTCTCCGCTGAAGGAGTCATAGGCGTAGACCACGAGCTCCTGCTGTTCCTGCACTCCTTGTGCAGCAATCGGGGTGAAAAGTGAAAGGATGGCAACCAATACACAGACGAACTGATGCTTTTTCATAAGCACCTCCATATAATTTAGTTTGCCATGGGGATTGATTTTGTAAGATATGACTGTCTCCCTCCGCTGGTATGATCCAGATCAGGTTAACGGGTGTAATCTCAGGCCACGAGGCCACCCCAGGACACCTCTAGCCTACCGGGATGAGATAAAAGTGTCAATATACGTTCTGTTGACCGCTGTCGTCCGCTCATGTACAGTGAGAATCATGAAAAGACTTGTTCCCTCCAGTGAAGTTGCTGACATTGATGCAAAGGCTCAAAGCCAGGCAAAAATACCCGCTCTCTGTTTGATGGAGAGTGCAGGGTTGCAGATTTACCAGAAGTGGAAATCACAGCTTGAGGCAACTGACCGTCTGGTTTTTCTCTGTGGCGGAGGCAATAATGGTGGTGATGCCTTGGTGGTTGCACGCTATGCCTACAATGATGGATTTCATAACATGCTGTTGGTTTATACCGGGGCACATATCTCACCATCTTGTGAGGTGCAGCGTAGTATCGCAGAAGCCTATATGATCCCCCAGTTTGACTGGGATGCCGCAAATGATTCTGATCGGCATGCATTATTTGAAAATGCTTCCTGGATTGTGGATGGCTTGGTGGGTACAGGCCTGGAAGGACCTTTGAAGGAATCCCTGCAGGTCCTGGTTTCACAAGCGAATGAGAGTTCTGCAAAACGCTTGGCCATCGATATTCCCAGTGCAGTAGGGGATGGTGTTCCTGTCTCCTCTGTCCATATACATGCAGACATGACCGTAACGATGGGCTTGGAGAAGGTGGCAATGTACCACCCAGCAAATCGGGCTTCCTGTGGGCGTATCATCTTGGTGAATCCTTCCTTTCCTCCATTTCTCCTTGATCAGTGTAAAGTGACTGCACTGCTGTGTGAGCGCGTGAGTGCAACGCTGCCATCACTTGCCCTGAATGAGTATAAGTCCACAAGAGGCAATATAGCGATTTTTGGAGGTAGTAAACAGTACACTGGTGCTGCTCGTCTTTCGGCCCGTTCCGCTTTTTCCTCAAGGGCAGGATTGGTAACCTTGTTTTGTGACAAGGAAGTGTACCCTGTGGCTGTTTCTGAATCAGCTTCAGTCATGGTCCAGGTGTATGAAGCACAGAACCTGGAGAAATACGATGCAATCCTCGCCGGACCAGGGTGGGGAGGGGGAAGGGAAGCCCTGCTGGAGACCCTTCTTGCCTCAGGATTGCCCATGGTTCTTGATGCTGACGGGATCAGGGCCTATGCGTCTATTCTCAAGCAGGGAAAGCGGCCTTCCCATGGCCCCATGATACTTACCCCACATCTAGGGGAGCTCAGGACGCTTGTGAGGGCACTTTTCCCTGAGGATGCACACGATGTGGCCAAGGATGATACTCCCTCTTCATTCTTCCATATCCTGGAGCGTACTGCCAATCACCTAGATGCAACGCTTGTGGTGAAAAGTCAGTTGGTATATGTGGTTTCTCCCGGGAAGCAGACCGTGATAGTGGAGGGGAACAACCCATCGTTGGGAGTGGCTGGAAGTGGGGATGTCCTTGCAGGTATTCTTGTTGCTTTGCTCCCAAAACTTCTTGATTGTCCTCAGGTAGCGCTTGAAGGTACCTTGATTCATCAGCGAGCAGGAAGCCTTGCAGCAGCTCAATATGGATATTATGACAGTGAAACACTCATCGCCTTCATAGGAAGGGCTACCCAGGAGGCTGAACGGTGATGCAGTTCTATGTACTGGCCATAGCCTATCTGTTGTTTGGGGCAGGGCTCTTGCTTGCCGACAGCTATGGGCTCTCCTTTGCGTTGTTGTTGTCAATGCGCTATGCGTTCAGAACCAAGAGGGGACTGAGAAGATTGCTCATTATCCTGGGAATGGTGATCACGCTCGGTCTTGGGTTCTTCCCCATGGATCCAGGCCCGGTGTTTCTGGGGGATTTTGTTCCCATGCTCAATATCTTCTCCCTCATGCTCTACTATGTATTCAGGTCTATAAGGGGTTCGGAAGATGGCGATCGTAATGATGAAGACTCGGTGTTGGATGCAACGGGGCGCTATATGGAACAGAATAAGCGAAATGTAGGATTCTTGACTGTTGCGGTAGCCATAGTCCATTTTTTTGTACCTCAGTTGGTTTTACTGTAGGAGGATTTTTATGCAGGAGCGAGTGACAACAGCGGGAATCTTGGTACAAGATGGGAAGTATCTTGTTGCAAAAAGAGAAGAGAAAGGGTCTATCGGGGGGCTTTGGGAGTTTCCTGGTGGAAAGAACCGCTATACGGAAACCGAAGAGGAGACGCTTATAAGAGAATTCCAGGAGGAACTTGGTCTGTCAGTCTCTGTAGGTCCTCTTGTTCATGCACATGATTTCATCAACAAGGATACCCTGTATCATCTGAAGGCTTACTTGGTTTCTGCTCCCCCCATAAGCCATCTTGATCTATTGGTTCATAGTGAGTTTCGCTGGGTTGCCTTGCATGATTTGCCATCGTACGATTTTGCGCCAAGTGACCAGGAGATTGTAAAGACATTGCTTTCCAGTGAGCATGGTCAGGGTTGAGCCTGAGGAGGATCCCATGGACATTTTCGGTTCATATACCAGTACGATAATTGCAGTACTCAGTACTATTGTCTTGGTCGTTGTTATTCATTTCTTATTCAGGAAGACCGTGGAAAGTTCAAAACGTTGGCCATACCAACGCCAGTTTCTGGTATTTTTGATTGTTCTTGTCGGGCTTTTCATGTCTATCGCCTTTCTTCCCATTCACAATGAGGTGAAGAACCAGATACTCAGTGTCCTGGGTATATTGCTCAGTGCAATCATAGCGCTCTCCTCGACAACCCTGGTAAGCAATGCGATGGCCGGGCTTATGCTCCGTGTTACGGGTGAGTTCCGCGGTGGTGATTTCATTGAAGTTGGGACATTGGTGGGTCGCGTTACCGACTTGGCGATTTTCCATACTGAAATCCAATTGATCAACCGCGATGTAGTGAGTCTTCCCAATCTTTATCTGGTCCAACAATCTGTTCATGTAACAAGAAGGGATGGTACCTTCATCAACCTTGCTGTTTCCATCGGGTATACAGTAAGTAGGGTAGAGGTGGAGGAAGCCCTGTTGGAAGCATCGAAGAAATGTGGGCTTACTGATGGGTTTGTTTTCATTGAATCCTTCCTTGACCATGCAATATCCTATCGTTTGTACGGACTTCTTAAAGAGTCAGGGGAGAGGCTGAGCAAGCTTAGTGAGCTTCATAAGACGGTGCTGGATGTTTTCTGTGAGAGAGGGATAGAGATCGCCTCTCCTGTACTGAATGATAGAAGAGAATTGGGTAAGGACAGTTTGTATCTCCCAAAGGGTTCAGCCAAGAAGGAGAAACCGGCTAAAGAGACGATTGCTGCTGAGAAGGTAGCCTTCGATAAGGCAGATGAGGCACAATCCATAGAAGATTTGAAGCAACAGCTGGAAAAAGCAACCAAGAAACTCGAAGGGGCTGCCAAGACAACAAAAGAGAAGTTGGAGAAGCAGATCAAGGTGTTGGAAGAAGAGATAACCAAACGGGAAGAGAAGAAAAGCGAAGAAACATAGGTTGGCTGTAAAGTAATGACTGTCAGGAAATTCCATCCAGGAGATTCCTGGTCATGTTGGTAGGGTGATCAGAGCTTGTCCTCCATGTGGAAGAGCATTGTGCTGCAAAGCGCCTGTACCATTACAATCAAGCAGATGAGAAAGGCTTACGGCTTAAAACTGATTTCCTGTTCCGTCATCACATTCTCTGGGAGAATGATATCAATCGGGACACATATGGTGGTTTCGGGAAGCTGGTTCAGGAGTCCCTTTCGATACAGCTGGTAGATGGCCGTATACCCCTGGTACTCCGGGCGCTGGGAGAGCAAGCAATCGACATGTTTGTTGTTCATGGCCTTGCAGTTTTGTGCAATAGCATCGTATCCGACCATGATGGTCTGACTTTTCCTGCCAAGCTGTACCACGAGTTCCGCTACTCGGTGAATTGCATCATTGACAACAAAAATACCACTCATGTCAGGGTGGTTTCTGTAAAACGTGTCAAGTTCTCCTAGTGGATCCTCTCCTCCAAAATGAATTTCCATATCAAAAGTTGTATAGCCGGGTTTATCTGCAAAGTAGCTGAGAAAGCCTCGGACACGTTCAGCCGAGTTATATGCAGCACGATGGGTCTGTATTGCAAGCAGTGTGCCTCCATTCGGCTGGAGTAGATGCATCATCCTGCCGGCAACGTATCCGCCTTGGTAAGGATTCTGGATAACACTGCACACTGGTGCTGAATTAGGTAGTGGGCTGTCAATGAAGGCGTAATCGAGGGTTGGGTAGTCGGCAAGCAAGGCTTCTGCCTCTGCAGGGACGACAGGGGCGAGTAGGAGTGCATCAATTGGCTTTTCCATGATTCGCCTGCCCTGAGCCAGCAGGGATCCTTCTTTTGTCCTGTCAAACTCAAGCATATCAATCGTTACAGCAAGAGGGGAAAGTTCCTTTGCCGCTTTGAGGATGCCTTCGTACATCAGGTTCCAATAGCCGTATTCACTGTGGAGAAGAGGAAGCAGCACCCCGATGGTAAATTGCTTGCTCAGCTTGAGGTTCCTTGCATAGGTGTTTGGTTGGTATCCATGCTCATCAATGATGCTCATCACTTTCTCGACAGTCTTGGGAGCAACCCTTCCGCGTTTATGGAGTACCCTGTCGACAGTCCCTATTGATACGTTCGCTAGTTTGGCAATCTCAGATATAGTCATAAATCCCCTGCTCATCAATATGTTTGTCAGAATGTAATTGGTTAACGATAACGCAGATTCAGTATAGCATATCATTTTGTAGGTGGATAGAAACGGTCCGACATATTTCCATTCATTCAGCGATATTACAGGTTTTTCTGATTGTTACTTGACAGAATTGCTTTCAGAGATAACAATGAAATTATATATGCGTTTACGTTAACGCATTGTTTATATCGTTCTTATGCAATGAGATTAAGGGGGCAACCATGCAAAGAAAATCAATTGGTATGTATGAGTTCTGGTTTCTGGTAGGATCACAGTTCCTCTATGGACCAGAGACACTCAATGAAGTAGCAAGTCATGCACAGCAGATGGTGGCGGGATTGAATGCCTCTGGGAAGTTGCCTTGCAAGGTTGTGTATAAAGCGACACTCAAGACTCCTGAAGAAATTGAGCAATGCATCAAGGACGCTAATTATGATGATACCTGTGCAGGAATCATCACCTGGATGCACACCTTTTCCCCATCAAAGATGTGGATCAATGGTTTTTCCCTGTTGCAGAAGCCATATTGCCATCTCCATACCCAGTTCAATCGCATGATACCCGACACGGAAATTGATATGGATTTCATGAATCTGAATCAGTCTGCCCATGGGGACCGTGAACATGGATTCATTGCTGCCAGGATGCGTATGGGTCGAAAGATCATCACTGGGTTCTGGGAAGATGATGAAGTCCAGATAAAGCTTGGTTCCTGGATGCGTTCAGCAATTGGTGCAATAGAGAGCAGGAAGCTGAAGGTTATGCGATTCGGTGACAATATGAGGAATGTAGCAGTCACTGAAGGTGACAAGGTCGGGGTGCAAATGCAGCTTGGCTGGCAGGTGAATACCTGGGGTGTAGGTGATTTGATCAAGGAGATCGAAGCGGTCACTGATGCCGAGGTGGAAGCCCAGATCGATGCATATCGAGAGAAGTATGAGTTTGCCACCAAGGATATGGAAACTGTTCGCTACCAGGCCCGTGAAGAGATTGCCATGCGGCATTTCTTCGAGCGGGAAGGAATCTCCGCTTTCTCGAATACGTTCGAGGACCTGCAGGCAATGCGCCAGTTACCTGGTCTTGCAAGTCAGGATCTGATGGCAGAAGGGTACGGCTACGGTGGTGAGGGGGACTGGAAAGTTTCTGCAATGACCAGCTTGGTAAAGAGAATGACCGAAGGGATGGAAGGTGGCACTACCTTCATGGAGGACAATACCTACCATATGGAGAAAGGCAATGAACTCTCCCTTGGGGCACATATGCTCGAAATCTGTCCTACCATCACCAAGGAGAGAGCACGGATTGAGGTCCATGAACTGGGTATCGGGGGGAAGGAACCCCCAGCCCGTCTTGTTTTTGAAGGCCATCCAGGGAGAGCAATCCTTGCTTCCCTGATTGACATGGGGGGACGCCTGCGACTGATAGTGAACGAGATCGAGGTGGTGAAGCCAATCTACAAAATGCCGAACCTTCCAGTTGCCAGGGTCATGTGGAAACCCGAACCCGATCTATACCAGGCAGCACATCTTTGGATGCTTGCCGGCGGTGCCCACCATGCAGTGCTGAGTTATGATGCCACTGCAGAGATGCTTGAAGATTGGTGCGAGATCATGGGTATTGAGTTTGTACATATCCATAAGGATGTGACCGTCGCTTCCATGAAGCAGCAACTGTTCCTCTCTGATCTCGCATGGAAGCTCAAGTAATAGAAATGGGTAGCAAGCAATAAGAAGAGGTCGACTCCGAAAGGAATCGACCTCTTTACTGCATTCGTGTTCTCAGTTATTTGAGATGAGCCACTGCGGCTTTCTCAACAGGAAGGCCCTGTTTGTATCGTGTAAGGAATGTATTGAAGCCAGCGATATCCTCTTCAGTCGGTTCTATGGTCGTTACCTCAGCGGAAGCAAAAACTTTTGTATTGAGATATTCAGAGAGTGTCTCATCCTTCTTCTGGGCCATATAGGCAGCAAGCAGTGCAATGCCCCAAGCCCCACCTTCTCCTGCTGTCTTCAGCACAGAGATAGGAGTATGCAGGGCACTTGCCATCACCTTCTGTCCGACCTCGGCAGTCTTGAAGAATCCACCATGTCCGTTGATGGCATCGATTGCCACGTGTTCCTCTTCAAAGAGGATATCCATGCCGATTCTTAGTACCCCAAGAGCCGTAAAGAGTTGGGAACGCATGAAATTTGCAAGGGTGAAGGAGTTCTTGGTCTCCCTGACAAAGAGAGGTCGACCTTCATTGATATCAGTCATGGTTTCTCCGCTTATGTAATTGTACGGCAGGAGCCCACCACAATCCTTGTCACCTTCCAGTGCCTTGAAGAGGAGCTTGTCATAGAACTCCCCCTTGGGAACTGAGAAGCCAAGGGTTTCAACCACCTCATTGAACAATCGCATCCAGGCATCATACTCGCCGGTGCAGTTGTTGCCATGGCTCATTGCTACCAGTGACCCATCAGGGGTGGTGACCAGGTCAATGAACTTGTTGTAGCTCTTGGAAAGCGGTTTTTCAAGGACAATCATGGCAAATACGGAAGTACCAGCGGACACATTACCTGTTCGCTTTGCCACAGAATTGGTTGCAACCATCCCGGTTCCTGCATCTCCCTCGGGAGGACAGAGAGGGATACCTGCTTCAAGCATACCGCTTGGATCGATCAAGGCCGCCCCTTGCTTGCTCAATACGCCTGCCTGCTCACCTGCCGGTAGAATGGAAGGTAGTATGGAGATTAGGTCCCAAGGGTATTTCCGATCGTGGATCTTGTCTGCAAATCGGTCAAGCATCTGTGTGTCATACTGCCCGCTAGCGGTATCAATCGGGAACATGCCTGAAGCATCACCGATACCCAGCACTTTCTCTCCGGTAAGTTGCCAGTGCACATATCCGGCAAGGGTAGTGAGGAATGATATATCTCCCACATGGTCTTCCCCACTGAGAATTGCGTGGTAGAGGTGGCTGATGGACCACCGCTCTGGGACAGGATAATCAAAGAGGTCACTCAATTCTTCTGCTGCCTTGGCGGTAATCGTATTTCTCCAGGTTCTGAAGGGAACAAGGAGCTGTCCCTTTTCATCAAAGGCAAGATAGCCATGCATCATTGCACTGACACCCATCGATTTTAGTTTTTTCAGTGGTACACCATAGTTGCTCTGAACCTCCTTTTGCAGATTGGCAAAGCAGGTTGAAATACCTTTCCATACATCCTCAAGGCTATATGTCCAGATCCCATTGAGTAAGGTGTTTTCCCAGTCATGTCCCCCTTGGGCTATGGGCTGGGTTTCCGAGTTGATCAGAACTGCCTTGATTCTTGTGGAACCAAGTTCAATACCGAGCATTGTCTGGCCATTGACAATCTCTTGTGTAATTGCATTCTTCAGCATGTGCTACTCCTTTCTATAATTATAGCCTGTATAGCGGATTATGAAAAGCATACAAACAAAGAAACAGCGGAAGATTAATCTCTTCCGCTGTGTAGAAATACCTGATTGATATTACATTACCGTCCCATTTTTGATGATTGCATTCTTGTTGATGATGATGATACCATCATGAATGGAATACATTGCAAAATCGCCTTCTTGGCGAGGGATGTCATCAATTCCTATACGGCATCCATCACCGATACGGGCATTCTGGTCGATGATTGCCTTTCGGATAATGGTTCCCCTGCCGATACCTATGTTGGGAATGCCTTTCTTCGCATTCTCGGCCTTCTGTTCCTGTGTCTCATAGAATGAAGCACCCATGCAGTAGACACCATCGAGGGAGGCTCCGGATTCGATAATGGTACGAACACCAATTATTGAATTCACAATGTAAGCGTTGGTTATGATGGATCCTTCACTGGTAAGTGAGTTCGAGATATTGCAAAAATTCACTTTCGTTGCAGGCAAGTGCCTTCGGTGGGTGTATATCGGCATCCTTTCATCATAGAAGTTGAACTGTGGGTTGATAGAGGCCAGGTCGAGATTGGTCTCGTAGAAGGCCTTGATCGTCCCGATATCCTCCCAGAACCCATCAAAGAGGTAGGTGGCAACCTTTCGTTGCTTGATGACATCGGGAATGATCTCTTTCCCGAAATCCGTCTTGTCGTTGTTCAGAACCTCTTCCATCGTTTGTGCGTTGAAAATGTAAATTCCCATGCTTGCAAGATACTCATTGCTCGGACCTGCATGTACTCCCAAGGAAGAAAACATGAAATCATCATCAACCTTGTATTCACTGATATCCAGGTCAATGGCTGGTTTCTCATAGAAATCGGTAATCATTCCATCCTTGTCACAGCCGATGATACCCAACCCTGTTGCCTGCTCCCTGCTGATTGGCTTTGATGCAATGGTCAGTTCTGCACCACTCTTGATATGCCTGTCGAGCATACGTCCCAGATCCATTCGATAGAGCTGGTCTCCACTGAGAATGATGTAGTAATCGGCATTCTGGTCGTGGAAGTGTCTCATGTTCTTTCGGACAGCATCAGCAGTACCTTGGTACCAGGTATCAGTTTGATTAGTCTGCTCTGCAGCAAGAATCTCGACAAACCCGTTGGAGAAGGTGTCGAAAATATAGGTGTTGGAGATATGGTTGTGAAGGGAGGCAGAGTTGAACTGGGTGAGGATGTAAATCTGCCTGATTTCACTATTGATACAGTTTGAGATTGGAATATCCACCAATCGGTACTTTCCAGCGAAGGGAACTGCAGGTTTTGCACGATCCATGGTAAGAGGGTACAGCCTGGTACCTTTTCCCCCGCCAAGTACAATTGCAATCGTTTTTTCTCTGGTTCGCATGTCATTCCCCCCTTAAGCTGGATCTGTATACTGTTTGATATGCCTTGGCCGACCGTTCCCATGAACTGTCCCAAAGCATACATCGTTTTCGAATGGTCTGAAGCGCTTTAGGACCCTTCTCCCACCAATGTATTGCCCTTTCTACTGCCTCAAGTATACCACGAGCGCTCATACTCTCAAAGAGAATGCCGGTTCCTTTCTTTGGATTCTCGTCCAGGTCGATGATACTGTCGGCAAGACCCCCTGTCTTTCGCGCAACCGGCAAGGTACCATAGCGTAGGCTGTAGAGTTGGTTGAGCCCGCATGGTTCATATCGGCTGGGCATCAGGAAGAAGTCAGCTCCTGCCTCGAGACGGTGTGCTGCTTTGTTACTGAAGAGGATATTCACTGAGAGATTTTCATATCGTTCCCCAAGTTCCCGGAGCTTGATCTCCATCGCAGAGTCGCCGGTACCGATAATGATCATTTGCAGGGTGTGCATTTGCATCATCTGCTCAAGGGCGCAGGGGGATCCATCAAGCAATTCAACAAATCCCTTTTGTTCGGCAAGTCGACTGATCATGGCAAAGAGTGGTAAGGAGGGGTCCTTCGGAAGCTTGAACTCCTCTTGCAGTTCTGCTTTGATGGCCTGCTTTCCTTGCTGGGAATGTGCAGAGAAATGATGTTCTATGAAAGGGTCTGTCTCAGGATTCCACTCATCCAGATCGATACCATTGATGATACCGTCCAGGTCAGCTGAACGTTCAGTGAGCAGTCCATCCAAAGAGCAACCATACTCTTTGCTCTGGATTTCCTTCGCATAGGTTGGGCTGACTGTAGTGATACGATCGGCAAATTCCAAACCGGTTTTCAACATATTGGTACGCTTGGTCGGAGTCTTTCCACTGAACATCCTTTTGTCAGGCAAGATGTCTGTACTGAGCAACTCCAAGCGGGAAAATTCACCCTGATAGGCCAGATTGTGGATTGTTATTACGCTCTTGGTTTTCTGGAAGAACGTATCCTCACGCAAAGAAAGGAGATAGGGAATGAATCCACATGTCCAATCATGACAATGCATGATATCGACTTTCCAGTCGAGGAGCTTGCACAGAGCCAAGGCAGCCTTGTTCAACAGTGTGAAACGCTTCAGGTTGTCATGATACGGGGTAAAAGAGGTATCTCCGTAAATCCCCTTCCTGCCCGTGTAGAAAGGGTGTTGTACGAAATAATATGTCACTTTACCCTGACGAGTCTCACAGAAAGTTACTTTTTCCGTACTCCCCAGGAGAGTGATCTCTCCTTGAAACGGCAAATCGGTGAAGGATGTTCTATCGACACTCCCATAAAGAGGAAGCACTACTCGGACCTCTTCACCAATCATGGCGAGGGCTTCCGATAGTGCCCCAACTACGTCTGCAAGCCCCCCCGATTTTGCGAAGGGGACAGATTCACTCGATACCATGCAAATATTCATGCCTCAATTAGAACACTAAGGCGATGTCATCGTCAAGGAGATTTGTGTGATATATAAGTTAGGAAATGCATCCTATCGATATGCATTTCCCTCCAATTCGTCGATATACTCACTTGCACAGTGGGCTGCAATGGCTCCATCGCTGGCTGCAGTTACCAACTGCCTGAAAACGGTGTCCCTCACATCTCCTGCCGCATACAGTCCAGGGATGGATGTCTCCATCCGCTCGTTGGTGGGGATATAACCGCTCTCATCAAGCACACTCTTGTCAAGGAGTTCAGTCTGGGGGATCATTCCGACAAAAATGAAAACAGCATCAAATTCACGTTCATACTGCTTGTCATTTGCCAGGTCATTGAGCAGGACAGAGGTGACTTTTTCTCCATCTCCGTTGATGCGCTCAACGGTGTGCTGCATGATGATTTCAACATGCTTGTTGCGTTCAATTTGCTCTACAAGGTGGTCTTGTGCCCTGAAACGGTCCTTGCGGTGGATCAGGGTGATGTGATCGCTGAGCTTGGAAAGATAGATGGCATCAGTAAGCGCGGTATCGCCGCCACCTACGACCAAGATTCGTTTTCCCCTGAAGAACGGTCCATCACAGGTACCACAATAGGAGACACCCTTGCCATTGTACTTTTCTTCACCTTCAACGCCCAGGTGGCGATGTTTTGCTCCAGTGGCGAAGATAACGGCTTTCGCCTTATAGGTTTCTCCGTCAACTGTCTGTACAGTGAATATCTCTCCCTCTTTCTTGAGTGAGGAGGCCGTGGCATAGACAAGGTTTGCACCAAAAGCCTCTGCCTGGGCATGGAACTTCATACCAATTTCATAGCCGCTGATCGGCTGATCAAAACCGGGGTAGTTCTCAATCATATCGATGTACATGGTCTGTCCGCCTGGAGCAATAGACTCCAACAGGGTAACAGAGCGACCAGCACGTGCTGCGTATTGGGCTGCGGACATTCCAGCAACCCCTGATCCAATGATCAGTACATCTTGTTCAATCATGTAAAACCTCCAAAGAGTGGATTATCTTTTGTAATGCAATTTCAGCGTCACTTTTACGTACATAGGAAGGACCTTTCCCCACGTCATCACTGCCTCTCTCCATATACTGCTTCCTTCCCATCTCTGCGAGTACAAGAGCCACATTTGCACCAGCATGGGTATCGACGTGCACTTTCTCTTGTAAGGGGCCGCTGAGTTTATGGGCAAGGAGAGATGCATCGGCACCCGTAAGGAGGACGGAAGGGTATCCTGAGATCAATTGCTCAATCTGCAGGGCAGTGAGATCAAGATCTTCACTTTTGCGTTGTCCATCCACAAATAGCGCTGCATAGAAGCGTTGTTTTTTCGCATCGATGGTTGCAAGTACTGCTCCCGGGTACATGTTGACGCACCCTTGGTAGACATCCAGGGTTGGAATGGACACCAAGGGTTTGCCTGTCGCAAGAGAGATTCCTTTGAGGGTGCTCATGGCAATTCTGAGCCCAGTGAAAGAACCGGGTCCGCTGGTACATACCAGCAAGTCTATGTCTTTCAGATCGATGTTGCATCGACCACAGAGCTCAAGAATCCGGGGAATCAGCAACTCAGAATGTTTGTTTCCCAATGTGGTTGCACTGGTTTCATAGAAAACCGGCTTGTCTTCTTCAAATCGGACAAGTGCAAGGTGCATAACTGCTGTTGCAGTGTCACATGCAAGGACATTCATAGCTGGGCCCCTTCAAGGGTGATGATTCTTTCTTGGTTAGGCATAATTCCAATATGCACAAAAATTGTTGAATCGGGAAGCAACTCCTCAATCTTTTCACTCCACTCGATGAGGGTTACGCCCTTTCCATACAACAACTCCTCCCCCCCGATCATCTCAAACTCTTCAATGCCTTCGATTCGGTAGAGATCCATATGGTAGAGAGGAAGTGATCCTTCATACTCCTGTATGAGTGTGAAGGTTGGACTGACAATGGATTCCCCAATTCCCAATCCTTCGGCAAGACCCTTGGCAAATACGGTTTTCCCCGATCCGAGACTACCGCGTAAGGAGATAACTGTGCCTGGCTTGCATTGCTTTGCTATGCTTTTGCCAAGGTTCCTTGTCTCCTCTTCACTGTGGGTGGTGACGGTCATCGCTCCTCACCTTCCAGGGAAAAAGCGGCCTCGATGTCATCGGTCTTTTCCTTCCCTTGCATGGAGAAGGGGTGTTCTTCCTTGCTCTGTGTGATGACTTCTTCTGCGCTGACAAGTTCTTCAATGACGGGGGAGGAGAGGATCTCTCCACTCTGGTCCTGGTAGTCCTTCATCAGCTGTATGATCACGGGATCTTTCGGGTCGATGCCGCGAGCCATCTCGAGAAACTTCCGTGCCTCATCAAGTTCACCATCTTTCAGGTGTAAGTAGGCGAGGTTGCTTATCAGTGTTATGTTCTCATCATCGAGGTCTACTGCTGTATTGAGGTAGGTCTTGGCAAGTTCAGCTTTCCCCGTTTCAATGCTGCAGAGTGCAAGTTCATTATAGATGTCACTGCTTCCTTTTGTCCAAGCAAGGGCTTGTACCAAGGCTTCTTCAGCTTCCTGGAAGCGCGAGAGGCGTCTGAGTGCCCAGCCCTTGAGAAACCATGCATTCCAGACCTTTGGGTTGTCCTGGATATAGGATGCCAAAAGTTCCAGTGCTTTCTCTTCGTCATTCATCTGGATTGCATCATAGGCCTGCATGAGGTTTGCATCATTATTGAGCTTGGTCTTGATGTCTTTCATGATGTTCATGACATGCTTTTTTTTGTCGCCTTCTTCAGCAAGCCCAAGATATTGTTCAAGGTATTCCCCAGCGAGTTCTACATTCCCTTGGTAAAGGTGGAAGAATCCTATTTCGCAATAGAGTGAGGCATCTTCTCCTACTATTTCCAGTCCTTCATGCAGGATGTTGATCATTTTCTGTTGATAGAAATCATAGGCTTCGCCTTTCTCACTATCCTGGACAGCCATCCTGCTGTAGAGAGTGGCCAAGTTGATGAACGAAGTACTTTGTGGTGCGAGTCGAATCACCGAGAGGAAGAGTTCTTCAGCAAATGTGTAGTTGCCTTTCTTTTCTTGGGCTATTGCAGCCAAGGTAAGCTCCACAGGAGCATCTGGTTGAACTGCAAGTATAAAATCGCGGTAATATGAAGCGTGCTCATGCTCCCAGTTGAAAGCGATGATTTTCAACATTCCTGCTACAATCAGTTCAATGGAAATATCGGTCGTTGCATCTATCTTGGTCTTCCCGTCGGGAAGTTGGACCGGAATCTTGATGGAACTATCGACGTGAAAATCACCAATGTCTCGTTCCATTGAGGAGGGAATGGAGATGAAGATGCAATGCTTCAAAGGATCTTGTTGTTCTGGCATGGATTATTTATTCCTGTATGCAAGTGAAAACCTGCGGTGCCGTACCCGGAGATTGCTCTTGAACCTATGGTTCAAGTGGGAAACCAGTTTGGCTGAGAATTCTGTTCCGTTAAACTCCCAAGGAAGTTGGATCAATGCAAATCAGCTATGCCGCATCCCGTTTGTGTATGTTGAGCCAAGAGACTATGCCTCCAAGCGTACACCGCAGGAAAATAACTTGTCAAATATCAGAGCAGGTGTCTGCTACACCTACATCGTACAATAAGAACCCACTTTGTAAAAGGGGGCATAGATAATAAAACGGGACCCGTAGGCCCCGTTCACGACAGTGTCCAAACACTTGGACAAGGATCAGAAAGAGGGACTGTCCTCAAGCAGGGCATCCAGATCGACTTCCTCATCAATGAGGGCATCACCACTGGTAAATCCATCTGCAGCTTCCAACTCAATCTGAGCATCATCTAGGAGGGGAACGTCATCCAGTCCTTCGATGGCGGACAGATTGTCCATGGCGTTTGCAATACTATCTTCAATAAGTTTGTTGCTCGTCTGGAAACTCTCAACGTACTCTTCAAGCTCAGCATTGTGTGCATGTACCAAATCAAACTTTTCCTGCAACTCTTCCTTCTCCTTGCGGAGCATTGCAATCAGGCCTGCAGCCTTCTTGGTTCGCAGTTCAAGCATTTTTACCGAATCGACAACTGACATGGTTCCTCCTTACAACATTTGGACGATTTGCCAGGAGCTAGTTCTCCAAGGCAACCTTGACCTGTGCAACGAGAGCAGAGAATGCGGCCTTGTCTTCAATAGCCATATTGGAAAGGGCCTTTCTGTTGATCTCGATGTTGGCAAGTTTCATGCCATGCATGAACTGGGAGTAGTTGAGACCCTCAGCATGCACAGCTGCGTTGATTCTTGCAATCCAGAGCTTGCGGAAATCCCGCTTTCGCTCTTTACGACCGCGATAGGCATACTGCCCAGCCTTTGCAACTGCGTCTTTTGCAACACGGTTGTTTGTGCTTCTGCGACCATAATAACCTTTGGCCAGCTCAAGAATCTTTTTTCTTCTGTCTTTGTGTTTCGTTCCGTCTACTGCTCTAGGCATATCCCACCCTCCTTACGCGTAGGGAAGCATCGATTTAGCTCGTTTTGCTTCCATGTCTGCGAGGATTCCAGTTGCACGCAGGTTGGCCTTGCGCTTGCTGCTCTTCTTGGTGAGGATATGGCGAAGACCCTGCTTTTTAAAGCGGACCTTTCCAGTTCCAGTCACACGGTACCGCTTTGCAGCGGATTTTCTTGTTTTCATCTTGGGCATTGTATTGCACCTTCCATTCTTGCGCTCGCAAGGAACAAGAACCCCTTGGAGCTGCATATTCACCATCCCATGCGGGATACTGTTACTAAATCTTTTTCTTGCCCGATCCAGAAGCACTCTTGGAGGGACTGACAATCATACTCATCATCCTTCCTTCCATCATCGCTCCTCGGTCAAGGTTGTACCCTACACCATTCTCGGTGAGCTGGGCAAGTATCTTGTCCAGGACAACCTTACCCAATTCAGTATGGGCAAGTTCACGACCACGGAAGCGTATGCTTACCTTGACCTTGTTCCCTTCGTCGAGGAAGTCACCGATGAACTTTGATTTGGTCTCAAGATCGTGTTTTTCGATCTTGGGCTGCATCCGGATCTCCTTCATCTTGATGATGTTCTGGTTCTTTTTGGCTTCTCTCATGCGCTTTTCTTGCTCATAGCGATACTTGCCATAATCAAGAATCTTGCAAACCGGTGGTCTTGCATTTGGAGAAACCTCTACCAAGTCCAATCCCTGTTCCTCTGCAAATGCGACAGCGTCATAGACGCTCATGATACCTTTTTGATTGCCATCTGCATCAATGACGAATACTTCTCGTGCACGGATCTGTTTGTTGATCCTCAAATCCTTTGTAGCCAATCGAGCTCCTTTGTTTTCGGTGAAAACCATATCGTTGAAGGTAAGTCAGCCTAAAGGGCCGACGCAAAACAATATAACACATGCCTAGGAAGCGTGTCAAAGTATCCCCCTAGGCAATATGCGAAAAAGGCCACCAGGGGTTCCAGTGGCCTTTGAAGAGCGATAGAAACTTACGCGTGATTGGCAGAACCAAGGACGTTGATGTTCTTGTGCATGTACATCTTCTTCAGCTCATCGCGAGCAGGCCCGAGATATTTGCGAGGATCGAACTCTTCGGGTTTCTCTGCCAAGGTCTTGCGAATGACAGCGGTCATTGCAAGTCTTCCATCACTGTCGATGTTAATCTTGCATACAGCACTCTTTGCTGCCTTGCGAAGCTGTTCCTCAGGAATGCCGACGCTGTCCTTGAGCTTTCCACCGTATTGCAGAATCATGTTTACATACTGCATGGGAACAGAGGAAGAACCATGGAGTACAATGGGGAAGCCTGGGAGCTGTTTCTCAATTTCTTCGAGGATGTCGAAGCGAAGCGGAGGTGGAATAAGCACTCCTTCCTCGTTGCGGGTACACTGGCTGGGCTCAAACTTGTTTGCGCCATGGCTTGTTCCGATGGAGATGGCAAGGGAGTCACAACCGGTGCGGTTGACAAAGTCCACAACTTCTTCGGGCTTGGTGTAGTGGCTTACCTCAGCAACGACATCATCTTCGATGCCGGCGAGCACTCCAAGTTCACCTTCAACCGTTACGTCACGCTCGTGTGCATACTCTACCACTTTCTTGGTGATTGCAATGTTCTCTTCATAGGGGAGGTGGGAACCATCAATCATGACAGAGGAGAAACCATTGTCGATACATTCCTTGCAGGTTTCAAAGCTGTCGCCGTGGTCAAGGTGAAGGACAATGGGGATCTCACAGCCGAGTTCCTTGGCATATTCACCAGCACCGCGGGCCATGTTTCTCAGCAGATTGATATTGGCATAGTCTCGAGCGCCTTTGGAAACCTGAAGGATTACTGGGGACTTGGTCTCAACACAAGCCTGAATAATTGCTTGAAGTTGTTCCATGTTGTTGAAATTGTAGGCAGGAATTGCATACCCACCCTTGATAGCCTTTGCGAACATGTCTTTGGTATTCACCAGACCAAGTTCTTTATAGGATGTCATAGGTTACTCCTTGTATGATGGTAGGTTCTTTTCATTACAAATGTAGCCAATATGGTGAAAGTGGTCAACCAGTATCCATTTGTTTCTTGACTGCAGGCAACACGATTGGTACAGTTTCGGGCATGAATAGAAGGATGGTGTTGCCCTTGTCACTTGCATTGTTGCTCATTGCAACAATCTTGGTGTTCTCTATTTTCTTGCCCCGGGTAACCTTTCTTGTGGATGTTCCCTACAGTAAGACCGTGCTTGCAGTGCAGAGACCCAAGCTCTTCTTTTCTCTTTTACAATCAGGATATATCCTCAATGTTGAAGAAGTTTCTCTTACAACGGAACCTGGGCAGTTGTTGGATGCAGTAGATGAGAGGAGCCGGTTTGTCATTGCTTCCCCTTTGGTGAGTTCGAAACTGAAAAACACTGATGTTCCTCCATATCTGGTAGGTCAAGGCAGAAGCACCGACCAGGCTGGTGTTTTTCAACGATTTTGGCTTATTGATGATGAGACCATGCTCGGCGATTTGAAATACCCTGGCCTGCTCACTGCATTGGTAGGGGATGAAGATGTAGGACGCTTTTCTCAATATTTCCCCAGTGATTTAGTGTTCATCAAAGGGAACGATGAAATTGACAGTCAATTTGCTGACCGTATGGCTCGCACACTGCAGGACCGCAAGGTGATGACAGTGGTTGCCCCATCCCTCGGCTCTTGGGCAATACCCTTGCTGCAGGATGCTTCCATGCAATGGGTGGTCCCTGCAGAGTATCTGTCCATGATCCCTCCAGAGCAGCAAAGTGGGGTGCTGGTACCAGATCTTGTAGCCGGGGTAAAGGCATTGTTTGCAGAAAAGGATGAGATCTACATACTCAAGTGGAGGATGATCAAGCGCTGAGGAAGGAATGGAAGTTGGTTTTTACTTGCTGAATCAGGTCAGCCAGCTCAATACCCCGCAATTCAGCCGCGAATCGGTAGATATGCTCCATATTCAAGGGGGTATTCACTCTTCCTCTCATGGGATTCGGGCTGAGATAAGGGCTGTCAGTCTCCAGGAGGATACGTTCTGGGGGCATCTGGATAAAGAGTTCCTGCATTGTCCTGTTTGCCTTGTAGGTTAAAGGTCCTGCAAAGGAGAGAAAGAATCCTTTATGGATGGCGAGTTTTGCAAGCTCTTCGCTCCCTTGGAAACAGTGAAAGACTCCCTGTCTGGAGAAGCCACGACTTCTCAGCAGTGTGATGAACTGCTCGTCAGCTTCACGGTTGTGAAAGATGAGTGGGAGATTTCTCTGTTCTGCTATTTCAATTTGTGAGAGGAGCAGCCCTTCCTGTTCAGTTTTGGTTCCATAGTCCCAATGATTATCCAATCCAATTTCACCAATGGCCACTGCATTGTTTTCCTCGAGCTGTTTCTGCAGTGTTTCCAGCTGGATCTCCACAGATGGTTCCCCTTCTTTTACGCCCCATGGCCCGATACCCCCACTGAGATGCACAAAGGGATATTCGGCGAAGCGCTTCGCTCGCGCAGTCAGGTCATCAGCTTCGAGTCCAATGTCGATGCCTTCCATGCAGTGTTCCTGCATAGTGTTGAGAAGGGAATCAACATCGATGCCTTTTCGCTCAATGGACAATAAATGGAAGTGAGAATCAATCATATGAAGGGGTAGTGTCTGCATATGCTCTGTTATAGCGCAGCCCAAACATTGTTGCAAGCTGGTAAAATATACCCTCCCTTTACGAGGGATCTGCTTTTTGCAGAAGACAGTCCACAGCTTCATGAGATCCGGCTTGCTACCGGACGTTGTCTCTATTGCGAGCATCCAACTTGCTGTGAGGGTACAGACTTGGAATTACCAGGGATCATGCGAAGAGTGACTGTGGGAAACCTGAAGGGTGCAAAGAGAAAAATGGCATCTGCAGGCATAGACTCTTATAAGGTCCTTGAGTCTTCCTGTATCAGGGAAGAGGCTGTAGAGATTGAGAGGGTGTGTTCTTATTTGAAAACGATTGTCTAGAGAGATTTGTTAAATACCCGCCAGTAGTATGAAATTTTGTACCATTGATAAGTGCTTGTTGGACCCGCCTCTGTAAACTTGAGGTTGCGTTGTATGCAAGCACCTCAGCTTTACCAAGTCCAAAACCGAAGACTCGCTCATAGATCTGAGGAACATTATGTTCTACCGGGAACTTTCTGAATCGATGCATGAACTCCCTGGTGTTGCTCTCTTGGCTGGTTACTAAATCCAAGGCAGGGTCCAAAAGCCAAGAGGAACAAACAACAAAGGAAATTGACGGGAAATATATCTTTGCCATTGCTAGTGATTCGTCAACTGCTGACGGGGTGAGTGGACTGCCGGTTGGTATGTGTAGATGTAGTACTAATGTCTCTGTATCTGCTACGAGACCAAACCTTTGTAAAGGTAACTGCGTAGTTTGTCTATCAATCGTGCCTCGTGTGGTATTAACCAAGTGACCGGATACCTGACTGGTTTCATCCTGGAATGAGGTATAAAACGCTGCATTCTGATCATCTGTAAGATACCCATCCCTATCACAGGAGAGTTCTCCGCCAGCAACGATAATCAGCGTATCATCTTTTGAGTCTCTGAAGATCTGATAGGGATAGCCAAATGCCTTGGGCTCAAACTGCAACCGGCCGAGACGGAGGATATTTGCACAGAGATGTCTGCTAATCCAGTATACTCGGTCAAATCCAATTGCTCCATTATGTTGGGATGCGTATTGGTCCACCCAGAGGCGTACATCGCTCAAGGTTGCATCCCTGACAGCGTCGTCTATTCCAGCATTGGCATACACCGATTTGACTACATCCTCCACCTCAAGGATGAGTGCAAGAGGATAGAGTGTGCCAAAACTCTGGAGTACATTGTTTAGGATGGTAGCTGTATTGCTGGTATCCCTGTTCAAGATAGAGGCAGAGAGGTCAGCAACCCGTTGTGTATGGTCACTACCGAAATTTGTTGATCGCAGAAAATCATCAATAGCCTGAAGCTGGTTTGTGCCTAAACCAAATACATTTCTGTCCATGGGTTGAGCTTGCCTTAGGATGGGGGGAGGGTCAAGCTATTAGTATGATAAAGGGATTCTTGACTAAAAAAATAAAAAATTTTCTTCCAGTGTGACAGTATATGACACATACAGCATGTGATACTGCTAATGAGTCATAGTGATTGTCTAGTGAGAAAAATATTGAATTTGACATGTAGTATTAATAGTAATAATCTGTACTAGTGACGATAAATAACAACAATAAGCAATCATTAGAGAGTAAGTATGGATACATTTGAAGAAAAAGAACATGTAAAACAAAGTAGTGATGGCTCTTGAATACCGAAGGAGCCTCGGTTTGAAGTCATGGAAAAGTCCAATTTTTTGTCCGAACCCAATAATAAAGATTACTTGAACCTCACAGACATATCAAAATATCATTAATTCGGTTCATTTATATTTTGATTGGATGTAGATTTTTGAAATTAATAATGAAGGAAAAGATTGTAAATATTATATCAGGGTATAGCAGTTTACAAATAGCAATTAATA
>NZ_JBFXGH010000011.1:0-37934 GCF_050178175.1 Sphaerochaeta sp. | reverse complement strand
CGGAGGGTATTTTTATGAGAGAGGGTTATCCTCCCCATTTCGTACCTTTCAATTGCCAAGGAATCCGGCTATACTTGCCCGAGGAGGAACCTGTGGCTTTGATCCCATTCCATAAACCTACCCTACGCAGGAAAGACATGGATGCAGTATTGCAGACCATGGTGGATGAACGCATTGGGCCGGGTGAACGCAAGAATGAGTTTCTGAAACAGTTTTGTACCTATATTGGAGCCGGAGAAGGGATTGCACTTCGCAGTTATCCCGATGCCTTGCGTGCAGCATTGCTCACGCTCTCTCTTCCCCCAGGGGGAAAAGTAGGGGTGAGTGTACTCTCTCCTTCACTCTACGGTTCAATAGCCAAGGAAATGCAGCTTGAATTGTTACTCGGTGACATAGATGAGGAGAGTGGGTGTCTCAGCCAGGGAGAGGCGTCTCGTCTTGTCGAGGAAGGAGCACAGGCACTCTTGATTCATGAACCAATGTGCCAGATACCGCTGCACGGTGAATTCCGGTCACTTGGAGTTCCTGTCATTGAGGACATCAGCCAAAGCCTTGGCAGTTGCTTTGATGAAGAGAAAGCCGGTGGGTTCGGGGACCTGGTTGTGTGTGCATTGGAAGAGGATGCTGTGGTCAGTGCAGCTGGGGGAGCCGTACTCGCCATCATGCATGGTGATTACCAGAAGACACTCAATGCACTATTCCGTGAATATAGGGAGTATGTGGAACTCCCCGATATGAATGCTGCACTGGGATTGATCCAGCTTTCCAATCTCGATGACCATCTTTCCAAGAGAAGGGAGTTCTATACGCTTTTTTCCAATGCACTTCTCAAGACTGAACACAAGCTGTATGGAATTGGGAACATAGATTTCAAACCCAATGGATATGGGTTTTGCGTTGTCTTGGACTCCAGAGCCGAGGATGCCATCAAATTTGCGAACAAGTATCAGGTTTCCGCACGGAAATCGTTCGCAGACACCTTGGCTAAGAGGTACAGCGACCGATTTGATCTTTTCCCAAAAGCCCTGCCTCCCCATCTCAGAGGAATATCGCTTCCTCTTTACCCATTCCTGAAACAATCAGATACTGAGTTATTGATGAAGGTCATCAGCCACCTACCGTAAGGAGTCACCTATGGAACAGAGACAGGTACGTCATGTATTGATCATTGCAAACTGGAGCAAGAAGACATCCCATACCCTCTCCCAGACAATTGTCGACTACCTCGCGGAGAAGGGAATTGAAAGTAGTGTAAGCAGAACGAACAAGGGAAACGAACCCTTGGTCGTGAATAAGGATACCGACTTGGTCATCTGCCTTGGAGGGGACGGGACGGTACTCTACTGTGCGCGTTACCTCCAGGATTTGGGAATCCCCATCCTTGCCATCAACGTAGGAACCTTCGGTTACATCACGGAGATATCGGTAGAGGAGTGGCAGGAAGCTATTGATTACTTCCTTGAAGGAAAGAACACCATCAGCAGAAGACTGATGATCAGGGTAGGGGTATTCAGGAAAGGCAAGAAGGTATTCACCGCCCATGGATTGAATGAGATGGTGGTTTCCTCCAGTGGTATCAGCAAAGTCGTCAGTCTCTCGCTGCGTATCGGGTCAACCGAGGCGGGATTCTTTCGCTCGGACGGTATGATCATCGCAACCCCGACCGGGTCAACGGGCTACAGCCTTGCAGCCGGAGGCCCCATACTGGATGTGGATCTCACCTCCTTGATCATAACCCCGATTTGCCCATTCACCCTGTCCAACCGCCCCCTGGTGGTAAGCGGGGACTCGACCATCACGCTGACCATTCCAAAAGGACAGAGAACCGGATTGATGCTCTCGGTGGATGGACAACAAAACTTCTGTCTGCAGGAAGATGATATGATTGTTGTGGAGAAATCCCAGAGCAAGGCACTGCTGGTCGCAAGCGAAAGACGTAACTACATAGAAGTATTACGTGATAAACTAAATTGGTCCGGGGGAGGATTGCATGCTTGAGCGGCTTGAAATACACAACTATGCACTGATCGAAGACAGTGTCATCGAGTTTCCTGATGGATTCACGGTGATAACAGGTGAGACCGGCGCAGGAAAGTCAATAATCCTGGGAGCCCTTTCCCTGCTCTTGGGTGAGAAAACCGAAGTACAATCCATCCGAAGCGGACAGGAGAGTGCAACGGTAAGAGCCTCCTTTGCCCTTGATCCTCCCTATCCTCCAAACTTGGCTGCATATCTCGAACGGGAAGGCATTTCCCTTGGCAATGAGAGCCTGATCGTCAGCAGGACCATCAAGAATAATGGACGATCCTCGATATCCTTGCAAGGTCGTCTGTCCAGCCGAACAGAGTTGGCTGCAATCAGCAAGGAACTGCTTGATATCAGTGCACAGAGGGATCACCAGAGTTTGCTCAGCGCGGCTAACCAGCTTGCGGTGCTTGATGTCTATGGGAATTGCGATGAAGAGAGGAGGGCCTACCGCTCTGCATATGAATCATACCTGGGGCTGAAAGATGAACTGGTGAAGAAAAAACAACAGCTTGAACAATCACAGAAGGAAGAGGATTTCCTTCGCTTTGCTGTTGAAGAGATTGCAAGGATAGATCCTAAAGCAGGGGAAGATGAAGAGATAGCTGAGCAGGTAAGGGTGATCGCAAGCTATGAGCAGATCCATGAATCGTTGAGCTCAGCCATCGGAGCCCTGCATGGAGGGGAGGTGGGAACCAGTGCCCTTGCCTCCCTCTCCCTTGCAGGCTCCGAGATTAGCAATGCTGCAAAAGCCGACCAATCCCTGTCCGTGTATGTTTCCCGTCTTGAAAGTGCTGCCATTGAGATCGAAGATATCTATGAAAGTATCCGTGACTACCGCTCATCCATGAGCTACAGTGAGGAAGAGCTCGACAGATTGCAGGGCAGGCTTGCCAGCCTGCAACGGTTGAAGAAGAAATATGGGCACACGCTTGAAGCGGTCTGTTCCTTCTACCAGGAGAGCCAGAGTCGTCTCAATCTTACTGAGGAACAGGAAATCTGGCTAAGCAAACTGGAGAAACAGATTGCTTCTGCAGCGGACCTTGTGACCAGCAAAGCCCTAGTACTCTCACAAAAACGACAGAAGGCTGCACAGAGGCTCTCCTCCCAGGTCGAGCAGAAACTCAGGACACTGGGAATGAAGGAGGCAGCCTTCTCTATCACCTTCACCCAAATCCAACCAGGACCACAGGGAATAGATGAGGTAAGCTATGATATCTGTGCAAACCCCGGGCTGGAAATGCGTTCCATCAAGGATGTAGCCAGTGGAGGGGAACTGTCACGCATCATGCTTGCAGTGAAAACCAGTCTGGCAGAGAGTGATGCCGTTCCGACTCTAATCTTTGATGAGGTTGATGCCGGTATCGGAGGCAGCGTGGCGCTTTCTGTTGCTGACCAGCTGATGAACCTCAGCCGTTCCCATCAGGTCATTGTCATCACCCACCTTGCTTCCATTGCAAGCAAGGCAGATACCCATCTGGTGGTGCACAAGGAGATACGGGACCAGATGAGTTATTCCTTGATCAGAAGGGTGGAAGAGGAAGAACGCCAAAAGGAAATTGCAAGGATGCTCAGTGGTGATGATTCAAGTAGCGAAAGCCTTGGGCATGCAAAGAAGCTACTGCAAACAGGGAGGAGCTGATGGACTATTACAAAGCAGATAATGGATTCGCCTACGGTGAAGAGAAGAAGATTCCCATGGCCAGAATCACCATGCGTTCCCTTGGTGACAAACGAATCGCAATTGACCATACCTATGTCTCTCCCAGCCTGAGGGGACAGGGGATTGCAAGGAAGCTGGTGATGCTTGTCGTAGAACAGGTAAGGAAAGAGGGGAAGCTGATAGTTCCCCTCTGTTCCTATGCCCAGATGGTCCTTGAGGAGGACCCTGAGCTGGTCAAGCTTATTGCCGATTAGTTGATATAGATATCGAAGTTCAATTCCTTCGCCAACGCGTTGATTGAGGCTATGTCCTCTTCCTTCGGTTGTTTTTGCATGCTTACATACGGATAAACTGCATTCTGCAGTGCTGTAAGGTCAGGTTGGAATCCTCTCTCCCTGACAATCTGCAAGAACTCCAGGATGAAACGGATATTGTCCTCATACAGCCCATGTTCCTGGATCTTCTCACCTAGACTGGTCATCTGGGTGTGGAAGATGGTAGCGACCAGATCAATATCCGATTGCTTGCCATACTTCTTGAGGAACTCAAGCATCAAGGCAAAATCCTGTTTGTATTCATCCCATTTATCCAAGCTGCCATACATGAACAGGCTCCTTATGGAACTCAAGGATGCCCCGATCAACTCTTCGTAGAGAGACCCCATTGGTAGATAGGGCACATGCTTTGCCAGTGTGGCATAGTGGAAGATGTTTTTTGACAATTTCCTGAGAGCGCCATAGTCAAGGGAGCATACACTTCTTTCAATCTGGTCGAATAGTTGGTCACGCATGCGCAAGGGAATCTGCATATGCCCGATGTTCGTGGTCTTGACGGTATCACACCCTTGCTCTTGCACTTCCATGAGATACTCGAGCGTGGCTTGTTTGGGGTTTGGGTCACGTGCGGTACAGAGGTATCGCGTCAGTGTTTCTGTATTGGTGATATGAAGCCGTTCAGTATGTTCATCTTCTTCTGTGTATGATTCCAAGTGGAACCATCCATAGGTGTCCTCATAAAACGCTTTCTCGGCGATGCGTCGATTGAGTGCAAAGAAAAGTGCTGCTTCTACCTCACCGGGAAGTGCATTCATGAGTTCCTTGGCGATGGTCTTTCCATTCCCGTCCTGCTTCCTGTTTGCCTTTGCCTTTTCCAGGTCGCCCAGAAGTTGCTCCAGCAGGTCTTTTTTGCTGAACGGATTGTATAGATCGACAGCCATGAGAGCATAGGCGATATTCTGTTTCGGTTCCAACCCTGCCAGGTCATTGAAGAACCAACCACAACTGGTATAGGAGAAATGCTTGTATTTCTGTCCCTCAAGCAACATTGCCAATGTATGTTTTTTCTCAGCATCATCCGTAAATGAAGAGAGGAAGCTGTCCATATCCTTGAGTTGGCTGGCAACCGCGGAGAATGGGTAGAGCAACTCTTTTGGATCAAGGCCCTTGCCCAATATTTTCTGTACTTCATCAGCAAAAATTACATCGATTTCTCTTGAGAGATTATCGAAAGCAAGACGAAGAGGGGTTCTCCATGCTTGGTTCCAGCTCTCTTCACCGCCTGTATGGCAACCACAATCCTTGTACCATCGTGAAACGCCATGACTGCATGACCAACTGGTACCCTTCTTGTCTTCCCCCTCATGCAGGTAAGCCAACTCAGTAGCCGGATGGTCCTTGAGATATGCGGCATAGTTGGTGAATGTGAAGTCATCTCGCTCTTCGACCTTCTTGATCAGGGCTGCGAGAGCCATGTCTCCATAGGGCTCGTGATGGCCGTAGATCTCACCATCGGTAGCGGTATGAATCAAATTGGGTTTCTCATCTTCCCTGATGGCAACCAGCCGTTGGTACAGTGAGTCGGCATCCCTCAGGTAGTGACCGAAGCTGATACCTTCTGCCAGCTGGGGATTATAGAAGAATGCGCTGATGATCTTTCCCTTGGCTCCCTGCAGGAGAAAGGGTCGGTCGTATGGGGCTGCTCTGCCTTCCAGTTCAATTCGCCCCTTCTTCTTATCCTCGATTGCCTTGCATTGCCAAGGGGAGAGGATGACGTATGAAACACCTTCTTCAGCAAGGATATCGATGACCATTGGGTTGATTGCTGTCTCAGGAAGCCAGATCCCATCAGCCTTCCTGGAGAACCTTCTTGAAAAGTCCTCCAGCCCCCAACGAATCTGGACTCTTGCGTCCTCTTCTGTGCATAGGGGGAGAATGGTATGGTTGTACGCTTGGGCGATGGCATTGCCAAAGCCGAGACGTTCTTTGCTTAATCTGTCGGCTTCCAGGATGAGCTGATAGGTATTCTGATGATACTTTTCCATCCAGCTGAGCAGGGTAGGCCCGAAATTGAAGCTCAGGTACGTATAGTTGTTGGTCAGGCTGAGGATTCTCCTGACCCCTGAAAGATATCGAGAGAGGCTGTTTGCCTTGTAGCAATCTGCATGTATGCGTTCATTCCAGTCTGGGAACGGACTAGCAGTAAGCTGTTTCCCGATGAGTCCCGTCTGTGGGTTTTCTCTTGGCGGTTGATAGAAATGTCCGTGAAGGATCAGGGATGTCTTGTCCGGTTTGTTTGTTTTCATATAGCCCGCCCAGTATATCATAATACCGAGAGGGCGGGCTACCGGTTGGCGCCCTATCTTGCACATTGTTGCATTCTGGTGAATGATACGGTAGGAGGAAACCATGAGTATTCATATTGTTTCAGATAAAAACAGCATTGCCGATACCGTTTTGTTGCCTGGGGATCCACTGAGAGCAAAGCATATTGCACAAACATACCTCACCGATGTGGTGCAGTACAACGAGATTCGTGGAATGTATGGATTCACTGGTCTGTACCATGGAAACCGTGTCTCTGTACAGGGCACAGGAATGGGCATGCCTTCATTTTCCATCTATGCCCAGGAGTTGATAGACAGCTATGGGGCCAAACGCCTGGTACGTGTGGGTACCTGTGGAACCATGAGTGAGTCACTCAAGCTCAAGCATGTTCTGATTGTCCAGGGAGCAGACTCTGACAGCGGGATGAACGTGAACCGTTTCGGAACCTACCAATTTGCGCCAACTGCGACCTTCCCCTTGCTCATGCGTGCCTATGAGAATGCAAAGTCGATGGGTATCGGGTATGCTGTGGGGAATGTCTTCACCAGTGACCAGTTCTATGACATGAAGGGTGATGAGAAAAAGGCAATTGCACAGTCAGTGGGAACAATGGCAGTCGATATGGAGACGTGTGAACTCTATACCTTGGCCCATCTCAAGGGCATCGAGGCCCTGACATTGCTTACCGTAAGTGACTCCCTGCTTACCGGTGAACAGGTTTCTCCAAAAGAGAGGCAGACAACCTTCGACTCGATGGTTGACCTTGCCTTGCAAACCCTCTTCGGCTAAGGGGAAAAGAGCCATTGGTTGACTAAGCGCTGTGATTCTTTTACGATTGCGTAGAAGAACATCCGTCAGGATACTTTTTGGGAGTAAGCATGATTCTTATCAACATTGATTCCTTGTCTACTACCGAGTTGCAATATATCGCCCAACAGGAATGTTTGAAAGATTGGCAGACACTCGATCGGGAGGAGCTCATCGATGCCTTGGAGGAAGCCTTCGGCGAACAAGACGATGAAGTCTCTTCGGCACAGAAGGGGAAAATCCATAGAAACAGGTTTTGCAACTCCCTTACCGACTACCGGGGGGATAAGCAGAATCTGAGTGATCTCCCTGGCGTTGAACAGTTGCCTGAATCCTATATGGATACATCCATCCATCTCCTGCTCCGTGACCCTCAATGGGCCTATGCCTATTGGTCCCTGTCACCATCTTCCCTTCAAATGGTTTTCGGGGAGGATGGACAAGCTCCCAGCAGCTTGTTCCTTCGGGTTCAGGAAACAAGGATTGAGAGCGGGGAAGTATTGTCCTTTGATATCTCAATAGAACGTGAGGATACCCAGTGGAATATCAACCTGCCCGATATGGGTTCTTCGTATCTGGTTGATCTTTGCTGGCGTGACTGCAAGGGTAATGAGATGTCCCTGGCACAGAGCAAGCGTGTCGAAACCTATCCTGCCTACTGGCAGAAGCATAGTGAAGAGTTGGTGGGAGACTACTCCTCCTTCCTGGCAAACTTCTCCTCCCTGGTAACAAAGGAAGGGGAGATTGTTGATAATCCAGTGATCAGGGATCTCGCACAGACCCTGAGCAAGGGGGTATTGTAATGGCTAAACCATCAATCGCATTCATCCTGAACGCACATCTCCCTTTTGTCAGACACCCTGAATACCCTCGATTCCTTGAGGAAGATTGGCTCTTTGAATCCATCAGTGAGAGTTATCTTCCCCTGCTGAGGATGTTCAACAGACTTGTCCAAGACAAGATTCCTTTCAGGATGACCATAAGCCTCTCTCCCACGCTTTGTTGCATGCTCACCGATCCTGTACTCCAGGAACGGTTCCTTGAGTATCTTGAACGGCATATTGAGCTGGGGGAAAAGGAGGTTGCACGCTGTACGAAGGAACAACCGGAGTTCCTCGAGATGGCTCAGTTCTACCTGGACCAGGCACGTGAGAACCTTGGAGATTTCCAGGACCGATATCGTGGCAATATCCTCGATGGTTTCAAGGCACTGGAGATGAGTGGTCACCTGGAACTTGCAACCACCGCTGCAACCCACGCATACCTCCCGCTGTACAAGGATTATCCAACTGCGATCAATGCGCAGGTAGAGCTGGGGGTGCAGTCCTTTCTTACTACCTTCGGCCATCTCCCCAAGGGATTCTGGTTGCCTGAATGTGGATATTATCCCGGCCTGGAGGAATCATTGAAGTATCATGGTATCTCATGGTTCCAGACAGCCAGCCAGTCCATGTTGCTCTCACCTGACAAGGTAGAGTATGGTACCTATCGTCCTGTACAGACCCCTAGCGGAGTGGCTGCCTTCCCGAGGGATTTCCAGACTACCAGTCTGGTTTGGTCCAACGCCTCTGGCTATCCTACCGATCGTCACTATCGTGAGTTCTACCGCGATATCGGTTATGATCTACCGATGGAATACATCAGGCCCTATATCCATGAACCCTCGGTACGGGTGTTCACCGGGTACAAGTACTGGGCGATTACCGGGCAGACCGACCAGAAAGTTCCCTATCGTCGGGATCTTGCCCAGAAGCGTGTGGCAGATCATGCAAGGAATTTCCTGTACAACGTCAACCACAAGGCCAAGACCCTGGATGGTGTGCTGGACAAGGACCCTGTTTTCACCCTGGGATATGACGCTGAGTTGTTCGGCCACTGGTGGTTTGAAGGCATCGATTGGATTGAACAGGTGTTCCGCCAGAATGCGGAACTTGCACAGCAAACTGCCTTTCTCTCTCCCTCTTCCTTCCTGGAACGGGAGAAAGACACATTGCAGAAGGTCCGACCTGCCTTCTCCTCATGGGGACAAGGTGGCTATAGTGCAGTATGGCTTGATGGTTCAAATGCTTGGACCTACCGGCATATCCATAAGGCTATTGAGAGGATGGAGGAACTTGCCGTTCGGTTCAATGACCAGATCAGCCTGAAGCAGAGATTCCTTAATCAGGCTGCACGGGAGGTGTTGCTCTCCATGGCAAGTGACTGGCCGTTCATCCTGTTCAACAAGAGCAGTACTGAATATGCTCAGAAACGAATTGGGGACCACCTGAGGAACTTTAATGTTGTCTATGGGAATATGTGCAAAAATGCCGTGAACACAGAGTGGTTGGTCAAGGCAGAAAAACGGGATATTCTCTTCAGCGACATCGATTACAACATATTCAATCCTGAACGATAACTTCGAATTATGCATTTCCGGGTCCCCTTCCTTTTTGGAGGGGGAATTTTTCTGTATCCGGACAAAAATCCCAAAATATCGCTAAACAGTCTACGCTTGTTAAGCAGTGAGTGACATTTTTACCCATCATACCGGTGGAAAGATGGAAAAGCTCGGTTGTGTTGTGGTGGTAAGAAGTGTACATTTATGGATGTAAGTGGGAAGAAATCCCAAAAATGAAAAAGGTGAGGAGCCTGGTCATGTTGACTGGTGAGTTTTACAACACCATTGACGACAAGGGTCGTATACTCATCCCTTCCCGATTGCGGAGTGCATTGGAAGGGGATGCCCTCTATGTGACCAGAGGTCTGGAGAACTGTCTCTGGCTGATGCTCCCCGACGATTTTGAGAAACTCAAGAACACGATCATGAACGGTCCCGGTGCAATGTTCGACCGGAAGCTCAGGATTCTGCAACGCGGCATGATAGCTCCGGCGCAGTTGTGTGAGTTCGACAAGGTTGGGAGAATCAATATCCCTCAGAGCCTCAGGGAAAGTGTCTCCCTTGCCGCCAAAGAGGAGTCGGTACTCCTTGGCACCGGCAATTATCTGGAGCTCTGGAACCGTAGTGCCTATGAGCAATACCTGCATGCAAGTATGGACGAGTTCCTTGATGCTGCACAATCGCTCAGTGAAATGATCAGGGAGGACTCCTGATGGAGTATGTTCACTACTCGGTAATGACACAAGAAATCCTCGAGTACTTGGTACCACCAGATGATCGGCCGGCAAAGATGGTCGACTGTACCTGTGGAGAAGGCGGGCATACGTTCCTATTTCTCTCCAAATACCCAAGCCTGGAAGTAATAGGGCTGGATCGTGACCGTGAAATCCAGGAGAAAGCAATCAAGCGAATGGAACCCTTTGGAGAACGTTTTACCCCTAGGAATATCTGGTTTGATGATTTCTTCTCTGAATATGGGCAGCAGGATCTGGATCTGGTCCTCTTTGACCTGGGTATTTCCAGCTTTCACTTTGAAGAGTCCGAACGCGGTTTCTCATTCAGGAAGGGTGAAGAGCTCGATATGAGACTGGACAAGGATGCCCCCATCAGTGCCCAGGATGTGGTGAACGGCTACCAGGAAAAACGTCTGGCTGATGTAATCTATCAATTTGGCGAGGAACGATATTCCCGTCGTATTGCCCGGGCAATCGTAGAGGCACGGAAGACCCATAGGATAACCGGTAGTGAGGAACTGGCTTCCATCATATACAAATCAGTTCCCCCCAACTACCGCCATGGAAGGATTCATCCAGCTACCAGGAGCTTCCAGGCTATCCGTATCGAGGTGAACAGGGAGCTGGATAGAATTGAACCGGCACTCAAAGGTGCCGTACGGGCCTTGAGGAGTGGAGGAAGACTTGCAGTCATAAGCTTCCATTCATTGGAGGACCGGCCGGTGAAGTGGCTGTTCAAGGGAATGGCAGAGGGGAGTGAGGCAACCATAAGGATCCTTACGAAAAAACCCCTGATACCCAGTGAGCAAGAAGTAAGGGAAAACCCAGCAAGCAGGAGCGCAAAACTGAGAATCATCGAAAAGCTGTAAAGGAGGCGATCTATGGTACATGACTGGTACACAGTGGAGATTGACAGGCAGCCGCATGCAAAACCGCGCTACGCTGAGCGCCTCCAGCATGTAATGATTCTGGTCATGCTGATTCTCCTGATGGTTGCAATCTTCCTGCCGCTCTGGCAGCGGGGGATCAATCGCTCGCTTGAAGTGGAATATCTGACTCTCTTGGAGAATCGCCAGGCATTGGAAGAGGAACAGCAGGTCCTGCGTGCCAGCATTTCCTCACTCAGTATGCCCGAGTCGTTGGCTGACGGCGCCTGGAGAGAGGGAATTGTATTCCAACCAATCAAGGCCGTGGCAGTGCTCCCCATCCCAAGGAGTAGCCGATGAACACATACCAACATGTAGACCGGTTCTCCTTTACTCCTTCTTCCATTGCCCCCCTTTGTCAGGCAACATGCATCAGGGGTGGTTCCATGCGCATTGTTGATGTGCAGATTGACAGCAGGCTCTGTGGAAAGGGAAGCCTGTTCTTTGCCTTGAAAGGGGAACGTACCGACGGTTTTGTGTACATCAAGTCAGTATCCGATAAAGGGGTTGCTGCAGTTGTAGTGCCTACTGAACGTGTACAGGAAGCCTTGCGCTCATGCGACTGTGCAATTCTGGCCAGTGATGACGTCCTTGCCAGTCTGCATGCACTATCCCGTTCCTACCTCTCCTTGTTTCCCCAACTGAAAACAGTGGGCATCACCGGCAGTTGTGGGAAGAGCACCACCAAGGAAGCTGTTGCATGCATTGCAGGGCAACTCGGCCCGACAGCAAAGACCCCTGGGAACCTCAACAGTGAGTATGGGCTTCCCCTAAGCATTTTTACTTTGGAGAAGCAAAGCCGCTATGGGATATTCGAGATGGGTATCGATCATGTCGGGGAGATGGATAGAATGGTTTCAATCCTCAAACCTGATATTGCACTTCTCACGAATATTGGGATTTCCCATCTTGAGAAATTTGGGAGCCAGGAGATAATCGCCCAGGAGAAGGCCAAGATTTTCCATCCAGGGATGGAAGCAGGGTTTGTCAGTCGTTCCTGCAAACATCTGCCGAACATTGAGAAACAAGCCCCAAGAACACTGCATCGCTATGATGGGGAAGCAGTGAAGGCTGTTGACCTGGGGTTGGAAGGCTGGTTGGTGACCTATGAAGGGGAAACCTTCCAGATCAGGGCAGTGGGCAAACATATGCTCGAAGATGTCTTTGGTGCCATTGCCGTAGGGGCCTATCTTGGGGCAAGTCCGAGGGAAATAGCCCAAGCACTGGAGGGATTCACCCCGATGCAGGGAAGAAGCTCGGTATACCGTAGTGATATCACCATCATCGATGACTCCTACAATGCCAGCCTGGATTCAACCAGGAGCATTCTCTCCTATATTTCCAGCCTTCGATGGGAGGGGGAGAAGAAGGTTGTGCTTGGTCCTATGAAAGAACTGGGGAACCAGTCCCGTACTGCACATCGCTCGGTTGCGAATCTGCTTGCAAGATGTTCTTTTGGCAGGGCTTACCTCTACGGAAGTGAAATGAAAGAAGCGGCAAGCCAGCTCAGACGTCAGGGATATGCAGGGAAAGTCTCATTTACTGAGAACTTCGAGGAGTTGGAACATACAGTTGAGAGGCAGAGCAATCGGGGTGACCTGTTCTTGCTCAAGGCCTCACGCTCAGTTGGTATGGAACGGCTTGTTCCTTCACTTACTGAATATGCGGCAAGGAGGCCGATGAGGTATGCCTGATAGGTTGCTGCTCCTGTTTGTACTCTCCTTTGTCGTAACCTTCGTTATCTCGAAGGTTCTGTTGTCTTTTGTAAAACAGAGCGACATTGCAGTAAAACCGGAGCTGATGGCCTTCCAGAAGCAAAAGGCAGGGACTCCAGTCCTCGGTGGCTTGGCCTTCACCTTGGGGACCTTGTCGGTTTCCCTCTTTGACCCTTCACTCTCCAATCCACAGGTGTTGTTTCCCTTGCTTGCCTTGGTCATATTTGCAGGTATCGGTTTCCTGGATGACCATATGAAGAGCAAACACTCCAATGGCGATGGCTTGCCATCGGTAGTGAAACTGTTGTTGCAGATGCAGGGAGCCCTCTTGCTTCTGGCCCTGGCCAAGGCACAGAACCTGCTCATTACCCATATTGATCTGGTGGTATTCCACCTTGATCTGGGTATTGGCTACTACTTGTTTGCCCTGCTGTACATTCTTTATTTCGTGAATGCAGTGAATATTACCGATGGACTTGATGCACTGGCTGCAGGAAGCAGCATCCCAATGCTTCTCTTGCTGGTGATGCTTTCCTTGAAGACGGGAAGGATAGCCTCCAGTGCATTGCTCGGTTCCTTGCTTGCCTTCCTTTTCCTTAATCTTCCTCCTGCCCGTTATTTCATGGGGGACTGTGGCAGCCATGCGCTTGGGGCATATATTGCAATGTCAGCTCTGCTGATGGGCTCGGAGCTGGTATTGTTTCTTGCCAGCGGTTTATTCCTGCTTGAACTGGCATCAAGCCTGATTCAGATCATTTCCATCAGACGGTTCGGCCGAAAGGTATTTACCATTGCACCACTGCACCATGCATATGAACTCAAGGGAGTGAAAGAGAGCCGCATAGTGGTTGCTTTCACCTTGGTATCCTGGTTGTTTGCAGCAGTCTCATTGCTGATCAGTAGGTGAATGCCATGGATATACGAAGGGATTTTGATGACTGGCGGCAAAAAGAGGAACCACTGGAGGAAGAAGGAAGGAACCTGAGTGCCTTCACCTTCCTTTGCATCGTGATCCTTATCACCTCTCTCGGGCTGATCATGCTCTACAGCGCCTCATACAATGAGGCCTTGGTACACGGGCTTCCTCATCACTATTTCTTTACAAGACAGCTGATGTTCGTAGCGTTGGCAGCGGTTGGCTGGTTTGTCATCCGTTATATACCCATTCGCTGGATAGAGCATATTTCCTATTTTGCATTGGGCGTCTCCATGATTCTCCTATTGATGACCCTCTTCAGTCCCTTTGGGCAGGAGCGTCTGGGTTCCAAGCGTTGGTTGCAGATTGGGCCCTTTCCATCCTTCCAGCCTTCAGAGTTTGCAAAGGTGGGCATCATTCTTTTCTTTTCCGCCTACCATAGGAAGGACCGTAGCGATCAATCCATGATTCTTCGTCATGGACTGCCCATAGTGATCAGCTTGGTGATTACCTTGCTGATCTTTCTCCAGCGGGACTACTCTTCAGCAATCCTGTTCCTGCTTATCTGTTTTGCCATGTTGATCGCCAGTGGGTTCAGGATTCTTCACATGGTCATTCTCCTTGCATTCCTGGTTCCCCCAGCGATTGTTGCGATGTTCAGTCAATCCTACCGCGTCAAACGAATTGTCTCTTTCCTGTTTCCATCCCTCGATCCTAGTGGGATGAGTTATCAGGTAAGTACCGGGTTGAAGGCAATCTCTTCAGGTGGGTTGTTTGGGGTAGGTCTTGGGAATGGGTCGTACAAGCTTGGGCTTCTGCCTGAAGTCCAGAGTGACTTCATATTTGCCTCGGTTTGCGAGGAGTTGGGACTTGTGGGTGGCGCTTTCATTCTTGTACTCTTTCTCATGTTTGGGATTCTTGGATACCATGCAAGTCGAAGGATGCAGGACAGGGATCGTTTTCTCAGCTTGATGGCCTTCGGCCTGACCAGTATGGTGCTATTCCAAGCTATCCTGAATCTTGGAGTGGTAACTGCATTGTTGCCGCCCACTGGGATTCCTCTACCGTTCTTCAGCCAAGGGGGAACCAATATCCTGGTGGTATTGCTCAGTTGTGCGATGCTGTACCGAATTCTGCTGATCAGCAGTGGCCGGATACCACTGTACAAGAGTTCCTTGGGCAAAGAGGAGCGGGCAGCGATCCATTTTCCCTCCAAAGGGGGCATTGAATGAGACGCATACCGATTGGGGTGAAGTTGACCGCTATGATTCTCCCCTTGGTTGTTTTCCTGGTATTCATTGCACTGCGCACAGTTCCGCAGTTCAAGATCACCACGATCAAGGTTGTTGCAGAAAGTGGGAAGGAGAGGATTCCCGCTTCACTCAAGGAACACCTGGCAACCTACATGGGACTCTCTCTTTTTGAACTGAATTTCAGTCGTCTCGAGCGGGAGTTGGGCTCATATCCGACAATCAAATCCCTGGAGCTTAAAAGAGTCTTACCTTCCTCTCTGGAAGCAACCATCTCCTTGGTGGAAAGTCCTGTCCTGGTACAGACCACTGATGGGTTAGAGACCTATCTGGTTGAGGGGAATGCGTTGGTGGGATTGCCTGCCGAGGATGTTGATGCATGGAAACAGGAGATGGTTACCATCCTGATACCACCGTCCTATGCACAGATGCTCAGAGCATATGGACTTGACCGCTCATTTCATCAGGTTATGGAATTGGCAAATTCCCTTGGGGAGAAAACTACCTTGATAACAAGTATAAAATACGATAATAATAGTAGTAACAGCTTTGGAAAGATGGTTTTGGGAATCTCCTCTCTCAATGCCCAGATTTGGGTGAGAGAGCCTGTAGGGACGGCCCAGATACAAGCGGCCGTAGCACTGGCCCAACAGGACCAGAAGGATACACTCTCCTTCCTCAGCTCGGAAGACAAGCGTTATGACCTCTATCGAGAGGGGTTGGTGCGCAGGTAATGAGACCGACCAGAAGGGGGTTGCGGTAATGGCTGGTGATAAGATGTTGATGGGACTGGATATAGGCTCAAGCCGAACACGATGTGTTATCGGCTCGGTGAGCCGGGATGGCCAGTTGATGGTAGACAGCATCTGTGAGCACTCCAGTGAAGGAGTTCGAGCCGGTTCCATCGTTAATATTGAGCAGACCTTGAAGACCATCCAAACGGTGATCAACGAAGCGGAGCTCCAGGCAGGAGCTGAGATGAGTGAGGTCATCATCGGAATCGGTGGGGAGAATATTGTGGGTATCCCCAGTACCGGGGTGGTCGGGATCAACAGCAAGGACCAGGAAATAAAAAGAGAAGATATTTTTCGCAGTCTTGAGGTCGCCAGGGCGTTCGAACTGCCCCAGGACCGAGAGATTCTCCACACCTTGGTCCAGGACTTCCAGATTGATGGGCAGATGGGTATCAAGGATCCCATCGATATGCTTGGGCATCGGCTCGAGAGCCGAGTGCTGATCGTGACTGCTTCTTCTGCAATTTGCCAGAATGAGCGAAAGTGCATCCAACGATCTGGTTTGAGCGTACAGAGAATGGTATTGCAGAGCCTTGCTGATGCTGAGGTAGTCCTCAGCGGTGAGGAAAAAGAGATGGGCACAATCCTTATCAATATCGGCAGTGGTATCACGAATATGATAGCTTATACCAATGGGGCCCCTGTCTATACTGGTGGGGTCAACCTTGGAGGTGATGCGGTTACCAATGATATTGCCTACATTCTGAACAAGACGCGGGGAACAGCAGAGCAGATAAAGTGTGAAAGTGGTCACAGTTATGTACCTTCTGTCAGTAGTGAGGATATGATACTCATTCCCCAGGTGGGAGGCCTTCCTCCCATCAAGATGCCGAAGAAGGAGCTCAGCAAGGTCATTGAACCAAGGATGGCTGAAATCTTCAGTAGATTGCAGAGTGACTTGGAAAAGGCCCAGGTGCACGGTTCCTTTGGTGGTGGGGTGGTATTGGTAGGGGGAGGGGCCCTGCTTAGCGGGGTCACCGAACTGGCAAGTGAGATTTTCCAGCTTCCTGCGCGCCTCGGATTCCCTGAGGCTATTGGGGGGTTGGATCGGAGTTATATCAGCCCCCAGTACACGACGGTGCTTGGCTTGATGAAGAGTGAAGCCCGTAGGGTACGGGATACTTCTGCCGGAACACGTTCACGCAAGGAGCGGACGCGTCGCAAGGAAGATGGGGCAGTCTCAAAGCTCCGAGGTTTTTTCAGGACACTGTTTTAATCGTGCCGAATGGCGAAGGAATAGAGTATGGATTTTGGAATGTTTGAAGTTGAGGATATGGTTCAGGATGAACAAACCACTGCCACGGTCATCAAGGTGCTCGGGGTAGGAGGTGCTGGGGGAAATGCGGTTAATCGTATGATTGCCAGTGGCCTGAAAAAGGTGCAGTTCGTTACCATGAACACCGATATGCAGGCCTTACAGCGATCCAACGCACAAGTCCGTCTTCCCATCGGCAAGGAGTTGACAGGAGGTCTCGGTGCAGGAGGTGTTCCTGAGGTGGGCGAGAAAGCCGCCCAGGAAAGCAAGGAAGACATCCGCCGCGAGATTGAGAATGCCGATATGGTCTTCATTACCGCCGGCATGGGAGGCGGTACCGGTACCGGTGCTGCCCCTATTGTTGCTGAGATTGCCAAGAGCTGCAATGCCCTCACCGTTGCGGTGGTAACCACCCCGTTCGCTTTCGAGGGAAAGAAGAAATTGCTGTTGGCACAGGCAGGTATTGAGAAGTTGCGCAAGCAGGTGGATACCCTGATCATCATCCCCAACCAATACTTGCTGAAGGTGGTGGAGAACAATACCCCTATCAAGCAAGCATTCCTGATGGCGGATGAAGTCTTGTATATGGGTGTACAGGGAATCAGTGAGCTGATCACCGAACCAGGTGAGATCAACATTGACTTTGCAGATGTCAGGACTGTCATGAAAGGCAAGGGGGATGCGCTCATGGGCATTGGGTTTGGTGAAGGGGCGAATCGTGCAGTCGATGCTGCCCGCCAGGCCATCAACAACCCCCTCCTGGAAAATGCCAGTATAGAGGGGGCCAAGAGTGTCCTGGTCAATCTCTCGGGTAGCGACAACCTTACCCTCCAGGAGTACCAGGATGTCGTTGAGTTGGTAACCGATAAGTGCAGTGATGATGCCCTGATCATCGCAGGTCAGGCTTTCAATCCCGAACTGGGTGACCGTATCAAGGTCACAGTGGTGGCTACTGGCTTTGAACGGAAGGAAGAGGTCGTTGGTGCTGAGGTGCCCGAGATGGATATGGTCAAGCGTCACTATGCCGCTGCAAAGGTTGATGGGAAGAGGCAGGAAGAAGAAGCCCCTGCAGCAAGAAACACCCAGGAGGACGAGGAACCAATCCCTGCAATCCAGGTCAATCGTTGGCAGGACCTGCAGAAACAGCTGGGCAAGGGGCCGGGTAGTAATTCCAACGACTATACCATCCCTGCCGTACTGAGGTACTCCAGGAATAAAGCAGAAGAGAAATAACTATGGCTCTTCCCGTTGACCAGCTCTTGCTCGAGGAGTACGAGGATTATCTGATGATACAGCGTCGTCTATCCCAGGCGACGCTGTCGGTCTATCTATACGAAGTTTCTCGTTTGCTGGAAACAGCACTCCCCCTTGAGACAGTGGATGCAATCCAACTGGAAACCTATCTGATCGGGGAGAGAAAGGAGCGTAACCTCAGTCCTGCAAGCCTTGCAAAGGCGCTCAGTGCGCTTAGGTCATTCTTTTCCTTTCTGCAACTCCAGAAGATAAGGCAGGACAACCCTGTCCTCCTGATCAGTCATTCACAGAAACCGCTCACGCTTCCCTTGGTGGCAAGTGTGGAGCAGATTGATGTACTCCTTGAAAGTATTGATACGAGCTCCCCCCTGGGGTATCGGGATCGCACCCTGTTTGAATTGATCTACTCCTGCGGATTGAGAATCAGTGAGGCATGCAATCTTGAGGTCTCCGATTATCAGGATGGAAAACTGCGGGTACTGGGAAAGCGGGATAAGCTTCGTATTGTTCCAGTAGGGGAGATTGCAGCCCACTATCTGGATGTGTATCTCAAGGATATCCGTCCGGAACTTATTGGTATGCGCTTGGCCAACAGGGCCCTTTTTGTCGGACGTAGGGGAATGAAGCTCACCAGGCAGGCAATCTATAAACGTTTTATCAGCTACTGTGGGGAATGCGGCCTTGACGCAAAGGTGCACACGCTTCGCCATAGTTTTGCAACCCACCTCCTCGAGGGTGGGGCTGACCTGAGAAGTGTCCAGGAGTTGCTTGGACATGCAGATATCAAGACAACGCAAATCTACACCCATGTGGATACTGCCTCCCTGCAGCATGCATATGATGCGTACCATGACGAGCAGGGGAGTGAGGAGTAAGCGTGAGTATATTATGGATTCTCTGTCCCATCATCGCATTCGGTTCTGCTGTGGATGCCATCGCTGGTGGCGGTGGTCTGATCACCCTGACTGCCTATGTAGCGGTGGGGCTTCCACCAACCACCGCCCTGGGGAATAATAAATTTGCCTCTGCAAGTGGGACTCTGGTTGCGACCATCCAGTATCTGGCCAACAAGCAGGTCAGCTTTCTGGTAGGGGGGATAGCCATCGTGACGACCTTCATCGGTTCTTCCTATGGATCCTACCTGGCAACACAATATGCCGCGACCTATCTCTCCTATCTCCTGATCATCCTGGTACCTTCCCTAGCGGTATTCATGTTGGTAAACCCGAATTTCGGAAAAGCCCAACCAAGGGGAAAGGCTTTCACCCTATCCCTCAGTGGGATCACTGGGCTGGTCGTTGGGATGTATGATGGTTTCTTTGGGCCAGGGACGGGAATGTTCCTTACCATCATCTTCACCGCTGTGCTTGGATTGGACCTGCTCAAGGCATGCGGAACCGCACGGATTGTGAACCTTGCCTCAAATATTGCGGCCTTGTCCATGTTTCTCTATCATGGGGCGATTGATTTTTCCATTGCGATTCCCTGTGCCATCAGCGCCATCATTGGTGGGTATATCGGCAGCCACTTGGCACTGAGAATCGGAGGGAAGGTAGTGAAACCGGTCATGTTGCTGGTACTCTCCCTCTTGCTCATCAAGGTGGTCGTTGAACGGTTTTGAAGCAAGTCTCCTGTTTCCCTGCCTTTGGGAGATATGAAACTTTCAATACTACTGGCACTCAGTCTCCTGCCGCTCCCATGTGAGAAGAGGATAGCATTGGCTCATTCTGGTATTACACTGCGGGAACTCGTAAACCGTGGAGCAAGCATGGCCCGGGTGAAGCGGATGCTCAGGTTTCTTCATGATGAGCAATCACTCAAAGTCTGTTTCTGGGGAATGGAAGGGTATCCTTCCACGCTCTACCAGATGGAGAACCCCCCGTTCAGGCTTATGTACAACAGGCTTCTGCCTGACCCGTCTGCCCAGTTGCTTACACTCTGCGGGACCCGCTATCCGGATGGTCTCGGTGCTCAACGGGCCTACCGGTTTGCACTGGAAGCCTGTGCCAACAACACCACTCTGGTGACAAGCAACAGCCGAGGGATTGATAGGACTGCGCTTTATGCCAGCGGGGACCTGAAAGCCAATGCATTCGTCATCTGTGACTGTGGTTTGGCGACACATCGCATCAAGGCATATCATGCATTACCGTTCGTCTCATTGCTCTCTCCCTACGAACCTGATGATGCAGCTTTCCCTTCCCGTTGCCTGAGCCGTAATATGCTCTCGACTGCGCTTGGGAACGCTACCATGGTCATACAGTCCCCTGAGAAAAGCGGATGCCTGCACTGTGCCTCCTCTGCACTGGACCAAGGCAAGGAGGTGTTTGTGCACTCTGAAGGGCTCTGTGGTGGCTCACTGGATGGAGGCATTGCCTCTCTTGCACAGATGGGAGCCCCTGATGTTGCCTCTTTCCGTGATCTCGCATCCCTTCTTTGTTGGGAGAGCCACTGCAAGGTGGAAGAGAGAAGAGGGGGAGCTGGTACGTTGTACCGCTTTGGACGGGCATGGTATAGTCTAGAGTATGGATGAGCCCTTGATCCAGGAGTTCCTGGAAACCCAGAAACAGATCCGTAATCTTAGTGACCATACCCTGCTTGCCTACAGGAGAGACCTGGAACAGCTGTCAGCTTATTTCTCTTCCCTTGGGATTGGCCTGCAAGAGGCTGGCAGGGAGGATGGAAGAATGTACCTTAGGTTCCTGAAATTCGATAACCACTACAGTGAGAAGACAGTGAACCGGAAGATCAGCTGTGTAAGGACGTTCTATACTTCATTGTGTAAACGTGGGGTATGTTCGGTAAACCCATTCACACTTGTGGCAACACACAGGAGAGAGAACCACCTCCCCACTGTTCTTTCTGTCAAGGAGGTGGCACAGCTGCTCAGCCAGAGCTGTGATGATTTCCGCTCTGCCCGCTCTGTTTCACTCTTTACCCTGCTCTATGACACTGGTTGCAGAATCAGTGAGGTGCTCGGCATTAAAGAGGAATCAATTGAATGGGATAAACGACGTATACGAGTCTTGGGAAAGGGGTCGAAAAGCCGATACGTCTTTTTCACCAACCATTGCAGGAATGTCTTGCAGACGTATTTGAGCCTGAAAAGAGAACGATTCGATTGTCCCTTCTTGTTCTGTTCAATACAGGGAAAACAGTTGCCGATGAGCACTGTTGGTAGTATGTTTGCTACATATAGAAGAAGGCTTGGGTGGCAGAAACAGTTTACGCCCCATGTACTGAGGCATACCTATGCAACCCATCTTCTGGACAACGGGGCAGATATCCGATTGGTACAGGAATTGCTTGGTCATGCCAGCATCTCTACCACCCAGATCTACACCCATGTATCGAAAGAGAGGCTGGCACGGGTCTACGCATCCTGCCACCCCCATGGAAGGAAGCAACATGAGTAGTTTTAAAGGAACAACCATCGTCGCAGTGAAAAGAAACGGACATGTCGCCATAGCTGGCGATGGACAGGTCACTGCAGGCGATACGATCTTAAAGTCAAACGCACATAAGGTGCGAACACTATATGACGGGAAGGTAATCACCGGCTTCGCTGGAACGACTGCTGATGCATTCACCCTCTTTGAACTTTTTGAGGGAAAATTGAAGCAGTACAATGGCGACCTGACCCGCTCTGCAGTGGAACTGGCAAAGCAGTGGAGAACCGATAAGCAGTTGCGTCAGCTCGAGGCAATGATGCTTGTAAGCGATGGAAAGAGAATCTTCCTGATCAATGGAGCAGGGGATGTGGTCGACCCAGAACGGGATGCAATCGGCATTGGAAGTGGGGGTAACTACGCACTCAGTGCTGCATTGGCATATCTGGAGGCAGACTCCACCATGTCAGCGGAGGAGATTGCCAGAAAGAGTGTACAGATAGCAGCATCAGTCTGCATCTATACAGATGATCAGATTAACGTAGAGGTACTATAAGCATATGGGATATTCGGCAAGCAGGAAGCTTGATGAGCTCAAGCCTTCTCAGATTGTTTCAGAACTAGATAAATATATTATTGGCCAGCAGAAGGCCAAGCGAACCATCGCGGTTGCGATTCGCAACCGGACCCGCAGGAAACGGCTTCCTGAGGAAATCAGGGACGAAGTCTCTCCCAAGAACATCATCATGATCGGACCCACTGGAGTGGGAAAGACTGAGATAGCAAGACGTATCGCAAAGTTGTCCAACGCTCCGTTTATCAAGGTTGAGGCTACCAAGTACACTGAGGTAGGGTACGTCGGACGGGATGTCGAATCAATCATCAGGGACCTCATGAGTATCGCTGTCCAGCAAGTGAAAGCTGAACTTGCCGAAGCTGAGAAGGAAAAGGTGGCAAGCAGGGTTGAGGAGCGTCTGCTCGATATGTTGCTTCCCCAGGCCAAGGATGATGAGAAACGCGATGTGGTGCCGGCAGGCAGCAGCTTCACAGACAGCCAGAAGGCAACCCGTGAACGTTTCAGGGAGATGCTCAGGGATGGGAAGTTTGATAACCGTGAGATAGAAGTCAATGTCCAGAGCAGGAAGCGGGTCGGTATTGAGGTCCTTGGTCAGCCGAACATGGAAGAGTTGCAGGATGCAATGCAGAGCCTTGGCTCAATCTTTGGGAACGACCGTGGCCATAACCGAAAGTTGACCGTAAAACGTGCCCGTGAGATTTTTACCGAGGAAGAGACCGAGAAGGCGGTGGACAATGACCGCGCCATTGAGGAGGCCAAGGAACGGGTAGAGCAGATGGGGATTGTATTCCTCGATGAGATTGACAAGGTCGCCAAAAGCGGTGGTGGAGCTTCCAGCATTGATGTAAGCAGGGAAGGTGTGCAGCGTGATATACTCCCTATCGTTGAGGGAACCAGTGTTTCCACCAAATGGGGTGTGATCGATACCACACATATCCTCTTCATTGCCAGTGGTGCATTCCATGTTTCCAAGCCCAGTGACCTGATCCCTGAGTTGCAGGGGCGTTTCCCGCTTCGCGTTGAATTGGATGACCTGAGTGCTGATGATTTCTACCGGATTCTTACAGAGCCCGCAAATGCGATGACCATGCAGTATCATGAATTGCTCAAGACCGAAGGGGTGGAAATCATATTTGACGATGCAGCCATCAGGAAAGTCAGTGAGATAGCCTATGAAGTGAATGCAACGAATGATAATATAGGTGCCAGGAGACTGTTCACCATCATGGAGAAGCTCCTGGAAGAACTTTCCTTCAGTGCAGATGAGCTTTCAGGTCAAACCATCACCATCACCGCAGCATACGTTGATGAACGGTTGCATGATGTTCTCCAGGATCAGGACCTCTCCAAGTTCATTCTCTAAGGGGGTAATTTGGAATTCCTAACGCTCGAGGCAGAAGACTATGAACACGCATTGAAAGAAGCCCGCATGCAGTGGGGAAGTGCAGTGCGTGTTCATACGCGTAAGGATTTCCTGGTGAAAAAAGGGATGCGAAAGGAAAAACGTTGCCGCATCACCTTTTTCCTGGTGGAGGATGCAGAACCTGTTGAAGAGGGGGTGGCGGAAGGTCCTGTTTTCCATGCAGGGGACCATTTGTCCTTTCTTATGGAACAAAATGAGATTCCCCCGGCCAGAATCGAACAAATCAAGAGTATGTTGTTGCCCGAAGAGAAGACCCTGGGTCAAGCAGAGCTTGAAGTCCGGTTTTTCCAGTATCTTCTTGAAGGCCTGCAGTTTGAGGATTCCGTCCAACAACGGTACCTAGTGCTGGTAGGACCGGCCGGGGTGGGGAAGACCACCAGCCTGGTAAAACTTGCTATCCATCTCCGGGCAAAAGAGGGAAAGAAAGTAGCCCTGCTCAGTTTTGATGTGCATCGTCCTGGTGCGTTGGAACAGGTGAGATTCTTTGCAAAGGAGTACTCCCTCCCGCTGTATGAGGCCACTGATGCAGGGGTATTGTCTGGGTTGCTTGACGCCCTGGAGACCTATGACCATGTTCTGGTCGATACCACCGGCCATAGCAGCAAGGATGTGATGCTTAGGGATTCTCTTTCCGACCTGTTTTCCTCTTTTGATGACAAGGAACGTGAGTACACCTTGGTGGTCAGTGCAAGCAGTAAATTCACCGACCTTATTGCACAGTATGAACTGTTCAGTGAATATAACCTGCGAAAATTACTGGTGACCAAGCTCGATGAGACCCAAGGGATAGGCAATATTCTGTTCTTTGCCAAGGAGGCTGGGCTTCCTCTCTCCTTCCTCGCTGATGGACAGGGGGTGCCTGAGGATTTTCATCGTGCCGATGCGTCGGTATTGGTTCCCCGATTGCGTGGTTTTACTCTTGAGCTTGATCAATTCTTCCCATCTCCCTGAAGGATGGGTGTATCGCTTGCAATCAGTTTTCCCTGGCTTATGAGCGTCCTGACGATGGCGCCAACCGCTGGCGCTGCTACATTTGATCCATATAGGGAAGCCCCTTTCGGATTACCCGCCGCTACATAGAGTATGTACTGTGGATTATCAATCGGCACCATGCCAAGTGTAGATACGAGGATGGTTCCATCCTCATAGCTTTTTGTCTCCTCATTGAACAGTTGGGCTGTTCCCGTCTTGACCCCTAGGGCCACACCCTCAACGCTTGCCTGGATTCCCGTGCCTCCTGAAAGTGAAGCGCGGTACATTCCTTCACGAATCCGTTCAGTGACCGAAGGTTCCAGCACCTGGGAGATCACCATACGTTCCCGTTGGTAGCTTTTCTCTCCGCTAACGGGAGAGGAACGGGAGAGGATAAGATGTGGAGCGATGAGTTCCCCCCTTGGAGAGAGTGCTGTAGCTGCTGTACAGAGATGCAAGGCACTTACCAAGAGCTCCTGTCCAAAGGCAATGGTTGGCAGGGTTCTTCCAGACCACTGGGAAGGGTTGGCGATATATGCCTTTGCCTTGGAGGGGAGCGATATATCATAGCTGTTGGTGAATCCCATTTGTTCCAACATAGTATAAAAAGAAATGGGGTCAGTCTGGAGTGCCCAATGCGAAATTGCCCCATTGCATGATTTTGCAAGCATGGTTTCCACATCAACTTCCCCATGTGGTGAAGTACAGTTGATCGTCACATTGCTGGATCCTGCATGGAAGGTGTAGGAACCATCACAGAGAAAGGGCTCTTCAGTCTGTGCCTCTCCAATCTGGAGGATGGAAGCCATACTGAACAGCTTGAAGACTGATCCTGGCTCATACAGAAGATTCACTGCATTGTTCCTTCTTTGTTCTTCCTCACTGTGACCAAGAGCATTGATATCGTACCAAGGGTAGCTGGACATGCCAAGAATATCACCATTTTGGGCATCGAGTACGAGTGCCATTGCATAATCAGGGTTGAATTCATCGGCAATTTGTTGCAGCTGTACATCCAATGCGTACTGGATATCTATATCCAGGGTGAGTATGACATCCTCCCCATAGGTAGTGTTACGGTTCCCGATTTCTGGATAAGGATTGAGGAATTCTTCCTGACTCAACTCAATTCCTTCAATTCCCTCCATATCTACATTGGTGAATCCAATGGTCTGTGATGCGTGGAATTTTGCAGGATAGGTGCGCCCTATCCGTTTCTCCACGTTTACCTGGTTCTGCAGGCCATGTTCCTGCAAGATGCTGCGCAGGGGTTCTACCTGTCTGTCGTCTATCGCCTTCTTGATCTGTGCATAAGTGGTGTAGTTGCTTGCTTTCTGTTGTATCTCTGATGGGCTCATCTCTACAAAAGGGGCAATGATCTCGCTTACCTGAGTTAGGTCCTCGATCTTGTTGAGATGAAGGTATACGCCCCAATAGGGACGTTCAATGGCGAGAATTCTTCCATTTCGGTCATAGATTGTTCCCCTTACCACATTTTCAGCTACCTCTGGATTGTGGTATGTTTTTGTCTGTGGCTGGCCAGAAAGCATCAGAAAGGCCAATCTGATGAAAAAAATCCCTAGGATAAGGGAAATAAGGACGGTGAAGAATTTGATATATGTATGGTTTGGACTGGTAGCCATGATTGAATTATACTACTATGTAGGAAAGGTAATGTCGAGCTATGGGAAAAGACTACTACGATGACATGCAAGAGCGGTCTTCTTGGCGTTCAGGAAGGGATGGCTCAGAAAATAACCGACCGAGCAAAGGGCTGATCTGGACGATTGCCCTGGGTATCGCTATCTGTGTGGTGGTAATTGTGATCTGGTATCAGTTTTTTCCAGCACAGAATCAAGGTCCCGAAAACCAATCTACGGTGATTGAGGAAGTACTACCCGAGGTGAAGGAAATTGCTGATGCACCGCAAATCAGAAGTGATGTGAACCCGGAAGGGGGCATATCGCCATCGGATGCACCGGTAGTGGATACGGGAAGTGCCAGGGCAATCGATGATTCTTCTCCCCTTCGGAGAACTCCCACCACCAGTGGTGCTTCCATCCAGTATGCAGAGCATCTGGTCAAGGAAGGTGAGGATCTTGCGTCCATCGCAGATTTGTACAGTCTCAAGCCACAGACCCTGATCAGTGTGAACAAAATCCGGAACATCCAAGCTGTCAAGGAAGGGGTTGTCCTTACCATTCCCGACCGTGATGGTCAGCTCTATACAGTGAGAGAGGGCGATATGCTCAGCACAATCGCCCGAAGGTACAGTCCCACCTTGGGGTGGAAGACCTTGCAGGAGCTCAATAACCTGAAGAATGAGAGGATTTTCGTTGGTCAGGAGCTTTTCATTCCTGATACCTCATCATCCTCTCTTGCCCAGCTCACTGATGTTTCCCCCATCCAGTTCCAGAAACCGTCCTCAGGAACCATCAGCAGGCTCTTTGGACAGTCTTTTGAGAACCCGACAACCGGGACCAGTGAAATCCTCGCCGGAATCCTCATTGAAGGCGATTGGGGAGAAGCTGTTGTAGCTTCAGCCAAGGGTGAAGTGGTAGATGCAGGGTATGAGCAGAAGGGTAGGGGGAGATTCGTGATCCTCAGCCATGAGGGTGGCTACCGAAGCAGTTATTACCATCTGGAGAATGTAAGCAGTGATGTGCGCATCGGTGCAAGTCTCGAAAAGGGACAGGTTATAGGGAGTATCGGAACCAGTGGGACTGATTATGAGCAACCGACGCTCTTCTTCAGCATCGAACAATCTGGAATTGCGCTTGATCCCCTGCAATTCTTCTAGGATAATTGTGGATACCAAAAAGGAGACCGCAAATGCAGTCTCCTTCCCTTTTGCTGTTTGGGCAAATCCTTAAGCATTCTTTCCGCAGCAATGCTTGTATTTCTTACCGCTCCCGCATGGGCATGGGTCATTCCTTCCCACCTTTGGGGTCTGTCTTCTTACCGTAACCGGAGCCGTCTCCCCTTCACCCTGTACTCGCCGGGGACCTTGGCTTGCACTACTGAAAGCACCTTGTGCCTGGTGACGCTCCACTGTTTTGGCTTCCTTGACCTTTTGTCGGTACTGCTGTTCCGGTTTGGTAATCTTCACACTGACCAGGGTTTGTGCCATGAATACCTTGATTCCTTCAAGCATCTCGGTAAAGATCTCAAACCCTTCCACCTTGTACTCAACCAGCGGATTACGTTGTGCGTAGCTTCTCAGGCCTACGGCGTCACGAAGATCTTCAAGAGCTGTGAGATGGTCCTGCCATCTGAGATCGATCTGACGGAGGTAGTTGAAACGGAGGAAATCGTTGAATGGTTTCTCTCCCGTGAGGGCAACCTTGTCATCAATCTCCTTGTCGATATACTGCCGCAGTTGTCGTTTGTACTCCTCTGGTGAAGCTTGCTCGGGAAGGGGAGGAATCTCAAGGTGAAACGTGGTGAACATCCCCTCAAGCAACTTGATTCCCTTCTTGTCGTCCTTGCCATCGGAAAATACCTGGTCAACCATATCATCGCTGATATCGTGACAAATACCCCTGACACGTTCCAGTAGGTGCTCATCGCAAAGGATTGCATCACGCTCATTATAGAGATAATTTCTCTGTTCATTGAGCACATCATCGTATTCAAGAAGGTGTTTCCTGATTTCAAAGTTGCGATCCTCTACACGCTTCTGGGCTTTCTCGATTGCATTGCTCAGCATACGGTGTTCAATGGGCTCCCCATCCTGCATGCCGATCTTGCCGAGTATGTTCTTCAGGTTTTCAGATGCGAAAAGGCGCATCAGGGAATCATCCAGGGAGACAAAGAACCGGCTTGCACCAGGGTCTCCCTGACGGCCACTCCGGCCACGGAGCTGATTGTCGATACGTCTGGATTCATGCCTTTCAGTACCAAGGATGTAGAGCCCACCGAGCTCCTTTACCTCTTCATAATCATGCTTCCATGCGGGATATACTTTCTTGATTGCTGCAGCAAGCTCCTCTGCAGTAGCATCGGCCCCACAGAGGGCCCTCGCTCTGCCCTCGAGGCTGCCGCCAAGCTTGATATCGGTTCCACGTCCTGCCATGTTTGTGGCAATGGTGACCGCACCTTTTGCACCGGCGTTCTCGATGATCAAGGCCTCCCGTGCATGGTTCTTGGCATTGAGCACCTCGTGCTTGACGCCCATCCTGCGAAGCAGGACTGAGAGCAGCTCGCTTTTCTCAATGCTGATGGTGCCGACTAGAATTGGTTGCCCCGTACTATGGACCTTTTGGATCTCCTCACAGATGGCCTTGAACTTGAACTCCTCATTATAGTAGACCAAATCCGGATAATCTTTTCTGATAATCGGCTTGTTGGTCGGGATGACCACAACATCGAGGCCGTAAATCTTGAGGAACTCAGGAGCCTCGGTATCTGCGGTACCGGTCATGCCGCTGATCTTGTCGTACATTCTGAAGAAGTTCTGGTAGGTGATTGTGGCAAGAGTTTTGTTCTGCCCAAGGATCTTGATTTTTTCCTTTGCCTCAATTGCCTGATGGAGACCCTCGCTGTAGCGCCTGCCGTGGAGTATACGGCCGGTGAATTCATCAACAATCTGTACCTGTCCTTCGACGACCACATAATCGACATCGGGGGTATACAAACGAAGAGCCTTTACCGCCTGGGTGACATAGTGGACATACTCGAAGTTCTCATCCTCATAGAGTGAACCGTTGATGATGTGATACTTGTTCAGTAATTCCTCAATATGGTTCATCCCTTGGTTGGTGAAAGAAACCTTTTTTTGCTTTTCGTCCAGCTTGTAGTCCCCATGTTCCTCGAATGCGGGAGCCTTGCGGTCGAAGCGTGCAAGTGGATCGGGTTCATAGTAATCACCGGTATCAGGATTCTTTTCACACTCAGTGAGTAGAGGGGCTATCTTTGCTGCTCCCAGTACCTGTGCAGAGTCATCCTCACTTTGTCCGCTGATGATCAAGGGGGTTCTTGCCTCATCAATAAGGATCGAGTCGATCTCATCGATGATGCAGTAGTGGTGTTTTGGCTGTATCTTTTCCTGCTGAGACCACTTCATGTTATCCCTGAGATAGTCAAAGCCAAACTCATTGTTCGTACCGTATGTAATATCCTTGGAATAGGAACTCCGTTTTGCTTCATTGTCCATGGACGAGAGGATGACACCCACGGAGAGCCCCAGGTATTCATAGATGGGGCCCATCCAGGAGGCATCACGACCTGCTAGATAGTCGTTTACGGTCACTACATGGACGCCTTTTCCGGTAAGCGCATTCAAATATGCAGCCGGAACACAGGTGAGGGTCTTTCCTTCACCGGTTTTCATTTCCAGGATCTTTCCCTGATGGAGCACGACCGCTCCCATGATCTGCACATCGTAGTGCCGTTCGCCCAACACTCGGCTTGCAGCTTCTCTTGCCAAGGCAAAGGCCTTGGGCAAGAGGGAGTCAAGGCTTGCACCTTGCGCTACTTGCTCCTTGAAGCTTTGGGTTTGCTGGCGCACCTCTTCAGCACTGAGACTCTCTGCCCAGGCTGCTTCCTTGTTGACCAGCTCAACGAGTGGCTTGAGGGATTTGATGTCCTTGTCTTGTTTTGTTCCGAACAGTTTGGTAAATAGTGAGGTGCCCATGAATTTCTCTCTTGTTGCGAATATAGGGGCTTGTCCCCTTCTTGTAAGTATACTCATACTGGAGTTGCAAGAAAAGTACAAGTGCTTGGAAAAGATGGGACAATTATACCCATGGTGTATCAAAGTGATACAATACTGCTGGAGCAACTGCTCCCATTGTGCTATAGTGATGCCATGGTAGTCTGTTACACAGGGGGAGGAACCCTCGGACACGTTTTTCCAGCCTTGGCTGTCCATGAAGAGTTGGCTCTCTTGCCGGACTACCGCTGTTTTTGGATCGGACGTGAGGAAGCCTCCGAGAAGGAGGCTGTTGCACGCTATGGTATTCCATTTTTTGCGATACGGTGGGGGAAACTTCGTCGCTACTGGTCCCTCAGGAACTTCCTTGACATCGGAAATATCTGTATTGCTTTCTTCCAGGCGCTTCGTATCCTGAGAGACCAGAGACCTGACGTACTCTTTTCCAAGGGAGGGTTTGTATCAGTACCCCCGGTATTGGCGGCGGCAGTATTGCGCATTCCGGTGGTAAGTCATGAGAGCGATGCAACACCCGGTCTGGCGACCAGGATAAATGCAAGGTTTTCAACACGTATCTGCGTTCCTTTTCCCGAGGGGTTCACCTCACTGGGGAAGCACAAGCTGGTGGTCACCGGCAACCCGGTGCGACGATCTCTGGTGCTCGCATCAAGACAAGATGCATTGCAACGGCCAGCGTTCTTGGGTCCAGCAGAGCCCTTGATTCTTGTTCTGGGTGGCAGCAGTGGTTCCGCCCAGATTAATCAATTGGTGCGGGAGACTCTTGATTCCCTTACTGAGATGGGGTATGTCTATCATCAGTGCGGGGAAAAGGGCATACAGCACATAGTACATGACCATTACCAGGAGGTACCGTTCATTGATGAGGCATTGCCCCTTCTCCTGAAACATGCCACGGTGGTAGTCAGCCGGGCAGGGGCGAATACCTTGGCTGAAATTGCGTTGTTTGGGTGTCCATCCCTTCTCATCCCCTTGGGTGGGGCATCAAGTAGAGGTGACCAGATAGACAACGCTCGTCTGTTTGAACAGAAGGAAGCGGTGATGGTGCTCTATCCAGACATCCTGGATGTGAAGCGGTTTCTGGAAGGTATATCTTCCTTGGTTACTGACGAGAAGCTTCGCGGGAGGTTGCGTGGCAACCTGGCAAAGATTGCTCATGAAACGAGTGCACAACGTATAGCAACTGTGCTGAAAACAGTGAAGGAGTCAACATGCAGTGGGGTTTGACCATAGGTTCTGTATATTTCAATTCAATCGATATCATCGTTTTCTCGCTTGCAATCATTGGAGGAATCGCCGATACCCTTATAGGGTTTGCAGCTGCATTCAGCCATCGCAGTGGCTATATCGTCGGTTTTTTCTCTGCGTTGATGTTCACCAAACTGATTGCTGAATTGTTGGTTCAGTCATTCGCACTTCCCGATCTGCTTGCAAGTCTTATCAGTTTTGTGATCCTGTTCTTGATTGGCTATGCTTTGATGCGCTTTGTGGGAAATCTTTTGGAAACAGCACTGAATGCCACAGGCCTTCGTCCAGTGAATGGCTTGCTTGGTTTTCTGTGGGGAGTCATTGAAGTGGGTATTGTGTGTGCCTTGGTGATCTATGTGCTGGAACTCCAAACAGTCTTCGACTTTTCTACTGTATTCAATAAAAGCCAATTCACCCTTAATGTAGTGAGGCCGTTGGTTCCCGAGACGGTAAACTGGTTCGCTTCAACAGTGCAGGCCCCGAATGTTTGAAGCCTTGAAGGAATACCAGAAGGGAGTGGCTGAGCAACTACAGGATCAGATTACCTCTGGTACCATGAGTCAGGTAAACCTGTTTGGTGGAAGTCGGTATAGCCTCAGAATGAGTTTTGCCCTTGAGACGGCAAGAGTGCTTTCTTGCTATCAAGGGGGAGATGATCACTGCAGTTGTGAAAGTTGCCGGAAATTCAGAAACCTCACTGTCTCAAATGTGGTCATCATCAGTCAGAGGGATCACCGAAGCGTCATCGAGACAAGTCTCTCCACCTTTGAAAGGCTCTATAACGATTTTTCCCGACAATTCGTCATACAGAGTATCCGGCGGATGTTGCTGCAGTACCATCCAGCCTTGCTCTCAGGTGCACAGACACAGAGTCAGAATGCAGCGGCATCCCTTGCGGGACAGGTCAATGACCTCCTTGTGGATTTAGCACGGATGGAGATAGGGAATGCCTCCCAGGCCAAGAAAGCAGTCAAGGAACTACGAGGTGCCCTGAAAGGACTCTTTACCGCAGCCAAGAAGAATACCACGGTGACCATCTCTCAGGTGCGGGCACTGGAGCATTGGAGCGGCCAGACCAGCATGGGGGATGGGAAACGATTCATCATACTGGAGGCGATGGAGATGACAAACAGCTCTGCCCGCAACAGCTTGCTGAAGATGCTTGAAGAACCAGCGAAAGATACCTATTACTTCCTGATCAGTGAGTATCCAAACCGGATTATGCAGACAATCCTTTCCAGGGTGCGCAGGTATGCATTTCCGCCACTCTCCCGGGAAGCGGTTGGTAAATACCTCCAACCGTTCTATCTTCACGATAAACAGTACGACTCCTTGGAGTCTTTCTTCCTTGAAGGTGGTGGGATGGATCTCGCTCGCGCCACTCGGATTGCAGAGCTTTTCGTTGCTTCCGTACAGGAGCGGCGTTATCTGCAGAGCAGTGAGATTGCATCACTGCTCAAGGAAATTGACGATATGCAAGGGTATGAGTTTGTATTGAAGGCAATGCTTGAGTCGCTCAGGCGGGTGATGCCTCCCCGGTCGCTGCTTGCGCTCTCCTCACTGGTCAATACGACCTACAACAGGGCGCAACTCTACAACCAGAACAATCGGCTGATGCTTGAATCCCTATACTATCAAATGATGGAGGAAGCATGAAAAACTTTGTCCAACGGGCAATCCAGAAGATTGACCAGCTTGATACCAACCAGATAGTTGAGATCCTGAAGAGCCAATCCAGTGACCTTGAGATGCTGGAGAGTGTGCTTGAGTCCATCCAGGATGGGGTAATCCTGACCGACGAGAGAAAAATCGTTCACTATGCAAACAGCAGATGCCGCACCCTCATTCCCATGGCAAGAATGCGGAACTATGAAGGGATGGCTCTCTCCAGGGTCATTGAGGATGAGCATATCCTTCACTATATTATGCTGGCACTCAAGGGAAAGCATCAGGATGAAGAAAACGAGTTCACATTCCAGAAGGGAACCAAGATGCAGACCATCGCTGTGACGGTCTATTCCTACATGAACAGCTCGGAGAGGATGAGGTCTTCCTTTGTGATCATGTTGAGTGATGTCACTGAGCATAATGCAAATGAAGCCAGGCTTCGCAGGAGTGAGAACCTTGCGTCGATGACCACCATGGCCGCAGGGGTAGCCCATGAGATCAAGAACCCGCTTGCAGCGATGGGGATTCATTTGCAACTCCTGAAAAAAGCGTTTGAAAGGAAGGAGTCACTTACCCTTGGTGATGCTGAGCGATATCTCTCTGTCTTGGAGGAGGAAATCAGCCGTCTCAATGGTATCGTGGTGGATTTTCTCTTTGCGGTACGGCCCATGGACATACGGCTGCGCCTTGCTCAGATGACCAAGACATTGGAGGATATCTGCTCTTTTGTGGAGCCGGAACTGGAAGAGCACAGCGTTCACCTGATCAAGGACTTTGCGTCTTCATTGCCTCGGTTGGAATATGATGAGCATCTGCTCAAGCAGGCAGTACTCAACCTGATAAAGAATGCCATGAACGCCATGGAGGGTGGGGGAAAACTCATTCTCCAGACCAGGCTGGATGGGGACCATGTAGTGTTGAAAATCCAGGATACCGGCATTGGTATGGATGAGGAGACACAACAGAAGATATTTGAACCCTACTTCACTACCAAGGCTACCGGTACGGGGCTTGGACTGACTGTGGTCTACAAGATTTTGAAAGAACACAAGGGAGATATTACGGTGCAGAGCAAGCTTGGAGAGGGAACTGTATTCACCCTTACATTCCCGGTTCCCAAAAGTGAACGGCTTGCACTGAAGTGGGATACGGTAGCGGAGGTGCACTATGAGTCGTAACATCCTGATATGTGACGATGAGAAAAATATCAGAAACGGCCTTGCATTGGCCATGGAACTTGAAGGTTTTGAGACCCTTGAGGCAGAGGATGGAAAGGTAGCCTGGGATATGGTGAACAAACAGTCGGTTGATCTTGTCATCACTGACCTGAGAATGCCGAACATGAGTGGGGAGGAATTGTTGAAGAAAATCAACAGTGCCTATCCCCGCATGCCGGTCATCGTACTCACCGGGCATGGGACCATTGAGACCGCAGTGGAAGCAATGCGCTCGGGAGCCATCGATTTCTTCACCAAACCGGTGGATCTGGACCGTTTGACCCTGGTGGTCAAGAAAGCACTTTCCAATAATGATCTCTATATAGAACATGAACGGCTGAAAGAGGAAGTTGCCCAGCTCAAGGCACGTAATCGATATGACCGAATCATCGGTAAGAGCCAGAAAATGGTGGAGCTGATGGACATTGTAAGCCAGGTCGCACCAACAAAAGCCTCTGTGCTGGTCACCGGCGAGAGTGGTGTAGGCAAGGAGCTTGTCGCTGATGCAATCCATGAACTGAGCAACAGAAGCAAGGGACCTTTGGTAAAGGTGCACTGTGCCGCCCTGACTGCCAGCTTGCTGGAGAGCGAGTTGTTTGGACACGAGAAGGGGTCCTTTACCGGGGCGGTGAAAGAGAAACGCGGACGGTTCGAACTAGCTGATGGGGGAACGATTTTCCTCGATGAAATCGGAGAGATTGATGCGGCCACCCAAGTGAAACTATTGAGGGTGTTGCAGGAGAAGCAGTTTGAGCGGGTAGGTGGGGAGAAACCCATTTCTGTTGATGTCCGTATCGTGTGCGCAACCAACCGGGACCTGCTCAAGGAGATTGAGAAAGGCAATTTCCGTGAGGATTTATATTACAGACTCAATGTCGTGCATCTCGAGGTTCCTCCACTGAGGGAACGGAAAGATGATATTCCGCTCCTGATGACCTCATTCCTTACTCTTTTCAGCAAGGAGAACAATCGCAGCATTGAGGGATTTTCCACTCAGGCGAAACGTGCCTTGCTCAGTTATTCCTGGCCGGGGAACATCCGGGAACTCAGAAATTGCATAGAGAGTGCCGTTGTGCTTGCCCGTGGGCCGGTCATTGAGTATGATGACCTGCCCCCAAGTGTCACCAAGGCGGAGAATTCGCAGAATCTTTCCCTTGATGTCGGCATAACCTTGGCTGAAGCGGAAAAACAGTTGATCATCAGCACCCTTGCACAGTGTGGGGGAAATAAGACCAAGGCAGCAGAGGTCTTGGGTATTGGAAGGAAAACCTTGCATAGGAAAATACAGGAATATCACATTGACCAAGCATGACATCTATCAGATTTTCGATAAGGATGGGTTGTTGGAGCAGAACTTCCCCTCTTATGAGTATCGCGAGGGACAGCTCAATATGGCTGACCTTGTCAGAGAGAGCTTTGAACGCAATGCCATAGCAGCAATAGAGGCGGGGACCGGTATCGGTAAATCCTTTGCCTATCTTGCTGTTGCCCTGTATGCAGCAATGCAATCCCCTGATGAGCGCACGGTGGTTGCAACCAGTACGATCAACTTGCAGAAACAGTTGTATGAGAAGGATATTCCCATGCTGTTCAAATTCCTCGGATTGTCCTGCAAGATTGCACTTGCCGTGGGCAGGGGAAACTATCTCTGTATCAACCGCTTCATGCAGGCGAAGGCTGATTCTTCCCTGATTGCCCAAGACCCCGCCAGTGAGCTTTACCAGGTCGGGCAGTGGATCAAGGAGAGCGAAACAGGCCTATTCGCAGACTTTCCCGGAAGACTGAGTGGAGAACTGAAAGGGGAAATCTGCAGTGACGGGGACCTCTGCCAGAACCACGCCTGTGCGTACTTTCGTGACTGTTTCTACTTCAAGGCAAAGGCAAAGGCAAAGGATGCGAAGATCATTATCAGCAACCATCATTTGCTTTTTACCGATGCCCAGAGCCGATTCATCAGTGACGTAGGTTATGAAGAGGAGATGATTCTTCCTCCGTTCAATCGCCTTATCATCGATGAGGCTCACAACATAGAGTCGAATGCCACCGAGTACTTCACCGAGGTGTATGACTCCCAGCAATTGCTGCGCCAGATCTCGAAGATCCAGCGCTCCGGCCGGTTCAGGGGGAAAAGTCTCTTGGAGCAACTGGGAGAATACAGCAGTGAAGCCGATATCATCGACCGAATCCAGGATGACATCCATCTCCTGACCCAGAACGTGGGTACGCTTGATCAGTACTTGCTTGGTGTTTTTCAGAAAAACGACTACCAGCCGGTGCTGATAAAAGCGGAACACCAAGGTCGTTTACAGCAGTTTGTTGATGCGGCCACCAGTGTATCCCAGGCAAGCGGAAGACTTGCTGCGAAGATCAACACCTTTCTAGAACAGAACAAGGCTCCCCAGGAACTGGATGCCAAGATCAATGAGCTGAAGGTACGCGGTACTCGGATTGCCATGATGAGCGAGGTACTGGCCAAATTCTGTAATTTCACACTCTGGCAGGATGAGGTGCACTGGTTCAATGCTGAATCCTACGGTACCCACCGACAGGTACAGGTATGCATAACCCCCCTTTCCATTGCCCCTCTGCTTGTAGATGCGGTGTTCAGGAAACTTGATACCGTGGTATGTACTTCTGCAACCCTTGACCTGAATGATGAATTTGCATTTTGGTCCAGCCGGGTTGGACTTCCCTATGATGAGGAGCGTCCCTTCCTCAAGGGGGCTTTTTCCTCCCCCTTTGATTATCGAAACCGATTGTTGCTTCTTACTCCATCCGATGCTCCCTTGTACAGCAAGGATAAGGAAGATGCATATGAGGCATATCTTGTAGATACCATCATGTCCTCAGTCCTTTCAGCAGGAGGAGGTGTGCTGGTATTGTTCACCAGCTATTCCATGCTGAAGAAGGTACACCAGAGACTCAGTGAAACGTTTGAGAAAGAGGGTTTGACCTTGCTCTGCCAAGGGGAGTATGACCGGTATACATTGCTCAACAGGTTCATCAATGAAAAGGACAGTGTTCTCTTCGCTACCTCCTCCTTCTGGGAAGGGGTTGATGCACCAGGGGAGACACTTCGCATGGTAATCATTGTGAAGTTGCCATTCACTGTTCCCTCCGACCCGGTGTTCAAGGCACGTTGTGAGGCAATAGATGCCAATGGGGGAAGTGGGTTCTACCAACTCGCCCTACAATCGGCAACCATGAAACTGAAACAGGGCTTTGGGCGGTTGTTGCGTTCAGCGTGCGATCGTGGTGTAGTCCTCATTCTGGATAGCCGGGTGGTGAGCAAGAACTATGGTATGTACATGATGCGTTCATTGCCTGAGAGTTATCACCCCGAGAGCGAGACTTCAGGATTATCAGACAAGGTAGAGAATTTCCTCTACGGAGGATGATACATAAAAAGCTGCTTCCTGGCAGATACCTGGAAACAGCTTTTCTGAT
>NZ_JBFXGH010000010.1:0-38121 GCF_050178175.1 Sphaerochaeta sp. | reverse complement strand
TCAAAGGTGTTTGCAACCTTCTTCTTGCTGCCGATCATGCCTATGTAGGAGTGGGGTAGGCGCAGTGTCTTCTCCAGGCAGAGCCTATCATAGGCATGCCCTCTCGTGGCGATGATGAAGTACGGTCTGATCCATGATTGAGGCCTTTCGAGAACCTCTTCAAACGAGGCACAGAGACAGGTAGCCTGGGGGAACCGTTCCTGATTGCAGAATTCTGGACGATCGTCCACGATCGTGACCCGTAAGGCAAGGTCGATTGCGAGATGGTAGAGATCGAGGGCAATATGACCACCTCCAAAGATGACCAGATGTACATCACTGGAAAGTCGCTCCCTGAGGAAGCTGGGGTCATCCCAGTCATGCTCGCCTCTCCCAAGGCTGGCAATGACCTTCTGGTTCTGCAGGATTGCCTCATCTCCTGTGTAAGGACCCTGTATTATAGTCCTGCGCTCGACGATATCATGTTTCAATGCACTGAGCAGTTGTGTGTAGTAATGTTGCCTATCCATGGTTCCTCCTGGCAAGGACAGTGTGTTTACTCCATTCTAACGGATTGAAGGTAAAATATCCATTGCTGACAGCAATGGATAATGGAAAGATCACTACACCCGGTCCTATCCAGAGCCGGGTGTGACCCTGTTTGTATCGTCTCAGGCTCTGCTGAGGAACCCGTCTACGGCTTCCAGAACAGCACCTCCAATTGCCATGGCTTTCTCACTTACCGTGGTATGGTCAGCATGCTCGCCACGGGGGTCGATATCCGCAATCTTGAAGTGTTCTGGAACTTCCAGCCCATTGTTCAGCAATCCCCTGAGTTTTCCGTCGATGGTTGCGATGACATCGACATCCCCAACCTTGGCAATCACCTCACCCTGCTTAACCAGGTCACCAATCTGGTGATCACTCATGAAGACACCGGCTGCAGGACTGTGCAATACCCGTTCTTTGCCATATCCGGCGATGACCCCTGGGGTTCCTGTGTCGGGCAATGCGGATCCTTCACTCAGGATTCTCGCAAGGCTATGTCCTCTCATGGTCTCAATGACCAGGTCACAATCCTTTTTTGCCACGAATCCAGGACCGAGGGCGATTACCAGTGGAGCATCGGTGATGGAGGTGCCGATATTCTTCTTGGCCATGATGGCATCCACCACACAGACCGGTTTTACTCTCTTGATCTGTTCACCCTCCGGGTCAGCCAGGACAGGTATGATGCCTGCTTCCATCTTTGCATAGGCATCCTTCAAGTCATTGCAACGGGATGCTTCCACTCCCTCTATGGTTATCGTATTGCTGTACATTGCCTGTGCGATACTGACGGTTCTCCTGATGACCGTTGGTTGCTCAGTTTCCAGTACCAGGACATGATACCCTGCTCTGAAGAGACGGAGGATGACCCCTGTAGCCAGGTCGCCTCCCCCACGGACCACAATCATCTTGTTTGCCTTGTGCTTGAGGCTTTGGCCACTGCGGTTGTTGAAAACCTTCATCACTTCACTTAGTACAGAAAGTGCAATCTCCTGCGGGGTTTCAGTGCCGATGTCCAGTCCAATAGGACAGTGCAATCGCTTCAGATCATGTTGTTCAAGGGTGAGGGAAGCAAGCAGCTTCTTTGCCTTGTGCCTGGAGCCAAGCACCCCAAGATAGGCAATGTCCCTCTCCAGGAGCAATTTGGTGGTTTCTGGCCCAAAGGCATGGCTTGCAATAATACAAGCTGTATACTCATCGGTTTTGACATTGTTCAGTGCTTCAGCAAGGGTTGGGGCAACCTCACGTTTTTTTGAGAAGGTAAAGAGATCTTCCGTGGCAAAGTCTTCACGTGTTTCAACCACTTGGGTGGGAATCCCCACGAAGTGGGCGAGTTCCGCGATTGCCTGGTTAACATGCCCTCCGCCGATCAGAAGGAGGTTGTGGTAGTTCACCGGGAGACTGAGATGACAGGTCCATGAGCCGGTTTCCACCAAGGTGGTACTTTTCTTGTTGAGTGCCTCCTGGGCGTGACTGAGGAATGTGGGATGTACATCCCCTATGGTGGCTCCTCCTTCGCAGAGTCCGAGCAAAGCCACTGATGGTTGCAACTGCAGACCAAAAACATGGTCAAGTTCATACGACTCCCACCGCCTGAAATCGATGAATGCTTTTCGCTCAACATCCGTGGTACAGCGGAGGAGGAAGAGATAGACGACACCTACACTTACCTCGTCTTCCATCTGGACGGTGAAGTGGATATGACGGTATGTCTCATCATTGCTGATCAGGTTGAGGGACTGGCTGAGTACGTAGGCCTCGAGCTCTCCTCCCCCGACAGTCCCGGTGATCCTTCCTTTTGTATCAATGACCATGGACCCTTGGTTTCTGCTGGTGGATCCTTCAGTCCTGATGATGGTTGCATACACAAAGTCCTCTTTGTGTTCACTCAAGTATGCTGCTGCTTCAAATACTGTGTGTTTCATGGCACTTTCCTTTCTATGAGAACATTTTGCTCAAGGGAACCAAAAAACAAGGGCAGATCAGGGAACGCTCTACGTATCTCCTCAATCTTGCTCCAGTCGGTTCTCTCTGCTTGGTTGAAAAGTATAGCGTGAACACCCTTCATGCCCTTCTGGATGCCTTCTGGATGGGTAAGCAAGAAGGAGTAGGTCTCTTCATCGATGAGACGGTCAGGCATGGCTTCACATCCGAAGCAGTGTTCACTGAGTCGCTTGCCGAAGACGGAAAAAGAAGCAATTGCCAAGGTAGCGGTAGTGAATTCCGGTACCACTGGATCCCGCTCACTATGTAGCTTAAGGCCCATCCTGCGAGCTCCATCTGCTTCCAGCAAGAGCACATCATAGTGTTCCTTCAAATATTCGAGATCTTTGAGAGGCGGCGCTTCTGCCTTGATGGGACCTCGTCTTGCGTAGAAAACCCGCTCACCCTTCTTGCATGGGTATGAGAACACATCATCATCCCAGAAGTAGCGGTCACAGTGATAGTCCCTGTCTTCTGGGTAAAGTATTTTCGTTGTGGTGGAGACAAGGACCCGCTTCATCTCAGCTGCGTAGGCATCAGATAGCTGTATCAAAGCAGTGGTTTTGCCTCCGCTTCCTGTAATGCAGATACAGCTCTCACTCCCATGGAAGTGCTTCTGCAGGGATGTAATCAATGTTGCCATACTTCAATGTAGCACCACAGGTGGCTATCTTGCAACTATTGCCGTGATTTCTTTCTGCACTGGTATTGGCATCATTCTCTGCTAGGCTGGAGGAATGAACAAAAGGGAAACAGGATTTGCAGGAGCTGATATCATTGGTAATCGTTATGTGCTCTGTGTCCTCGACCAGGAGGGCAAGCGCCCTCACTATGCAAGAGGACGTGCTGACACATTGAAGGGTAGGGAGAAGTTCTTTGCCACCATTCCCCCAGACACCCCGCTTATGATTGTGGAATCAGAGCTGGCAGTGCTTTCTCTGCATCTCCTTGGTGAATCATCCGTGTTTATCCAGAAAGAGAAAGAAACCTATGCAGTTTGGGAGAAGGCAGGAATCAAGAGGGGGGAGCGTATGGCAAATTTTGCTGCTAACCTCCTTCAATCACATTTACAGCAGGTCCCTCTTTCGAAGAGGGAGCAATTGAAACTGCTGGAGATACAAGGAAGGGAGCTGGAAAGGATTCAGCGGATAACCGATGAAAGTCTCTCCATTATCGAGAAGATCCAAGACGGGAGTGCAACCGAAGAGGATGTTTCCCAGGCCTTTGAGAATGAGTATGAGAGCAGGGTCGGACCATTACTGCCGGATGATGAGACGGAGGAAAATTGCTCGCCATTTGCAGAAGAGGACGATAGCTTTCTGGCAGACCTCTACCGGTTACTGGAAAAGATACAGTGAGATTGTCAGTTCTTGTAGGTGTAGCCGATTCCCCAGATGGTTTTGATCCTGGTTCCATACGATCCCAGTTTCTTTCTGAGCGTAGCAATCTGGACATCGATTGATCGGTCGGTTACCGGGTAATCATCTCCCTTGACCTTGGTGATGATCTGGTTCCTGGTGAAGACTTGCTCAGGGTTCGATGCCAAAAGATAGAGCAAGGCAAACTCTGTTGCAGTGAGTTCAATCTCTTCCCCATCAAGCATGCACTGATGTTTTTGCTGGTCCATGACAAGGCCGTCAGCTTGTACCATGAGGTGTTGCTGTCCCATTTCCTGTGTTCTTCTCAGTACTGCCCTGATCTTGCTTGCAAGGACTTTTGCACTGAATGGCTTGCTCAGGTAGTCATCAGCTCCAAGCTCCAGGGCTGTGATGATGTCACTCTCTTCCCCTCTCGCTGAGACCACGATGATGGGTACAGGGTTGTTCAGCTGATAGCGAGCAGACTTGATGGTGGAGAGGCCATCGAGGACCGGCATCATGATATCGAGCACCATAAGATCAATGTGATGACTCTTGAGCAAGTCCAAGGCCTGTGCGCCATGTTCAGCTTCCAGGACCGTATATCCGAGGGATGAGAGTGTGTATCTCTCCAATTCCCGGATATCACCATCATCTTCAACAACCAAGATAGTTTCCATGACCATACACTACTTGCATTGCATCGTGAAAGCAAGATTATCCCGGTGTTTTCATAGATTTCTCATAGATTTCCAGGACAAAAAACCACGCAGGGCTTATCCCAAGCGTGGTTCACAAGAAAAAATGTTATTGCTTTTCAGCGTGGCATTGCCAAAATAGTCGCAAGCTCTGGATTCTTCTCGATGTTCTTCTGGAGATCCTTCTCACGGCTCTTGTTCACATAGTCCTTGTCCTCGAAGGTGTAGTGGAAATTGGTATGTACGTCATAGGTGCCGTTCATGAGTGCATAAGCATCCTCAGTCATGACCAATTCCTCATCGGTCGGAATCACCAGGATCTTTATTTTCGAATCATCGGTATTGATCTCGAACTCGCCGTTCCTGCTGAAACAGACCTCATTCTTGTGTTCATCAATGATTGCACCAATGGCTTCCAATCCCTGACAGGCCCCGAGGCGGATATGGCGAGCCATCTCCCCGACACCGGCGGTGAATACAATTGCATCCAATTTGTCACCGAAGAGGGTGGCATAACCACCGATGTACTTTGCAATCCTGCGGGTTTCCATCTTGATGGCCAGTGCTGCTTTCTTGTCCCCTTCCAGGCTTGCCTTGAGTACGTCCCTCCGGTCGCTCTTTCCACACAAACCGATCAGGCCACTCTTCTTGTTGAGAACCGTGTCCATTTCTTTTGCACTCATGCCGGTTTTGTCCATCATGTAGGGAATGATGGCGGGGTCGATATCTCCACTTCTCGAACCCATGATCAACCCCTCAAGAGGGGTAAGACCCATGGAGGTGTCAATACAAACACCATTCTTCACTGCACTGATGGATGCACCGTTTCCGATATGGCAGATGATGACATTCGTATCTTCATTCTTCTTGCCCAACAGGACTGCTGCACGCTTTGCACAGTAGAGATGGCTGGTTCCATGGAAGCCGTAGCGTCGTACATTGTAATCAGTGTACCACTCATAGGGAACGGCATACATGAATGCTTCCTCAGGCATGGTCTGATGCCATGCAGTGTCAAGGATGATGGCTTGGGGAACAGAAGGCATTGCCTTCCTCGCTGCTTCGATGCCCATGATATTGGCAGGCATGTGCAATGGGCCAAGGTGGGTTACCTTCTTCAGTTGTTCGATGACTTCATCGGTTACCAATGCAGACTGCTTGAATACCTCTCCACCATGCAGGACACGGTGCCCAACAGCCCCGATATCAGTCAAGTCACTGATGACCCCATACTCATCATCAAGAAGCATCCTGATGATCAACTCAATTGCTTCTTTGTGAGTAGGGGAGGAAAACTCCGCATGATATTCCTCTTTGCCATTTGCCTTGTGCTCAATGGTGGAATATTCCAGTCCGATGCGTTCTACGACACCAACAGCAAGAATATCTTTGTTGATCCAGTCGTACACCTGGTACTTGGCAGATGAACTACCACAGTTCAAGGTTAAAATTACCATGAATGACTCCTATTGTCTCTCTATAACACTTTGTTAATTGATTGCAAAAGATACCTATCCATTAAAACATTAATGGGCGGAATAATCAACATGAAGTGAAAAAAGAACCTTTAGTTCTTTTCCCTTTATGAAGGTATTTCTTTGCCTGTGGTTTTGGGCACTTCCTCTCTGCCTGTACGCGCAAACAACAGTACAAGGTTCGTTTATTCCTCTGCAGAAAGCCCTGAACATTGAGTACCATAGTGAGGAAGAGAGAAAAGATTCCCGCTTTAGGTTCTCCCTCTCTTCCTCTGGGGTGCAGTTTGAGCCATATGTTTCCTATGAGGGAAAAGTCTGGAGTTTCAGTTATGAACCCAGGAATTTCCTGGGAAGGGTATGGTTCAGCAGTTCATTGGAAAAGCAAGACCTACGTCTTTCCTACCTGTATAGGAAAGAGAATAACAGGGCCTTTCACCTACAGGGAAGGCTAGGAGGATTGGCATACCAGCTTGCAAAAGGACACACTTCCGGCCCATCGGTATATTCGTGGAATGAACAACCAGGAAAGGTGTATCTCTTCTGGGATCAAGAGAGCCCTCATGTGGATCTTGCCCTTGTCGCATCCTGGGCTGAGGGAGAGCACTTTTCTCTCTCCCACGATATCACAATCTCACAGGGAGCCCTCACATTCGATTGGGAGTTCGGGGGGACCCGTGAGAGGCAATCGCAATCGGTCTCCCTGCAGATGAATAGTCATGGTATTCAGGCAGTATGGAGCGGGGAGGTGCAAACAGGGGCCTCCCCAATATTTGGTGGGCAGAGGCAAGAGATGGAACAATCTGTACACTCCAGAATCAGCTATACATGGAAGACGGTTACCTTGGAGAGCAGTTTTGATAGGTGGGTGAAAACCAGAACATCTGGAGAGCAGAGCAGGAAGACCAGCTACCAAGTATCAGGACAGTGGCTGGGCTACACAGTAGATGTCACTTGGGACAGTACTGATGGAATGTCATTGGGGATGAAGGCAGAACAGGGAACAGTCAGCCTTGGCAGCGATGGCATTGCCTTCTCCCTGCTTCTTAGGAAGGGCCCCTTGTCTCTCACCATCGAAAAAGATGTCAAGGAGCAGTTGTCGCTTACCTACTCATTTCGTTTTACCACCGGCCCAGATAGTGGATCTCTTCTTGCAATGTGATGTGGAACTCTCTCTGCACCGTAGTTCTGATGTACTCGATCAGGGCTCGTACATCTTCACTGGTGGCTTTCCCTTCCTTGTTGATGATGATGTTGGCATGGGTTGGTGAGATGCTGGCTCCCCCGATCGTATACCCCTTGAGATTGCAGGCATCAATGAGGGCAGCTGCCTTCTTGCCATCAGGGTTCTTGAAAATTGAACCAAGGCTTGGATAGTCATACAGGCCTTCATACTTACGATGTTTTTTAACCGTGTCCTTTCGTTTCCTTACCTCACTGGTTTGTGTGGTCGGCTTTAACCGGAACCCTGCTTCATAGATGATCAAATCATCCCTGCCGGTAAAAGGTGAGTGGCGATACGAGAACTCATCCTGATGTATTTGCATCCTATGAAGTTTCCCATCCAAGGTCATATAGTCGACATAGTAGAGCAGGTCCCCAATCTGTACACCGTTTGCCCCGCTGTTCCCATGGATGGCGCCACCCACTGTGCCGGGGATGCCGCCGAGCATTTCCAGCCCTTCCAGTCCGTCCTCAATTGCCTGTGAGATGGCCTTATCCAGAGGACAACCTGAGAGGACACAAAACATCTCCCCTTGTACATGTCTTCGGGCAAGGTGGCCGGTGAGAATGACGAGTCCATCGACACCCTTGTCACTGATCAAGGTATTGGTTGCTCCCCCAAGAATTGAGAGGGGAAGGTTATTGTCCTTTGCATGGTTTATCAGGATTCTCAGTTCCTCGAAATTATTGGGATAGGCAGCCCATTGGGCATTCCCACCACACTGAATACTACTGTGTGAAGCGAGTTCCAGATTCTCCATGAGCAGATGGTCAAGGTTGATTTTTTCAATACGATTGCGTACATTGGTAGGCATGGAGACATCTTACCCCCTTTTTTGGGGGTGGGCAACCTAAAGGAGCTCTCAATGCCTGTCTTTCTCTATAATACCATGAGTCGTAGTTTGGAAGCATTTGAACCATTACACGATAAGGAGGTAGGTCTCTACACATGCGGACCTACTGTATACAACTATGCACATATCGGAAATCTGAGGACCTTCCTGTTTGAGGATCTCCTTAAGCGCACACTGCTTGTCTCCGGTTTCAAGGTAAACCATGTCATGAATATCACTGATGTCGGACACTTGACCGGAGATGGGGACGAAGGTGAGGACAAGATTGAAAAGATGGCAAGCCAGACCCATAGGAGTGTCTGGGAGATTGCCCAGTTCTATACCGATGCATTCTTCAAGGATTATGATGCATTGAATATGATCCGGCCCAGTATAGTATGCAAGGCAACCGACCATATCCAGCAGATGATTGATCTGATCAAGAGGCTGGAGGAGAGCGGTCATACCTATGTCAGTGGAGGCAATGTCTATTTCAGCATCGATTCAATTCCCGACTACGGCAAGCTGGCTCGCCTTGATCTCGATTCCCTCAAGACCGCTGTTCGTGATGATGTAAGCAGTGATGCCAACAAGAGAAATCCCAAGGATTTCGTTCTCTGGTTCACCAAGAGCAAACATGGGGAGCAGGCGATGATGTGGGATTCCCCATGGGGAAAGGGCTTTCCTGGTTGGCATATTGAGTGCTCCGCGATGAGCATGCACTACCTGGGGGAGTCGTTTGACATCCACTGCGGCGGGATTGATGCAATTCCTGTGCATCACACCAATGAAATTGCGCAGAGTGAGGCTGCAACCGGTAAGCAGTGGGTAAAGTACTGGATGCATGGTGAATTCCTCTTGGATGAGACCGGGAAGATGAGCAAGAGCAAGGGAGAATTCCTTACTCTTGATTTGCTGAAGCGCAAGGGCTACGATGCAATGGATTACCGTTATTACTGTTTGGGCGGCCATTACCGCAGTCAGCTGAAGTTCAGCTTTAAAGCGCTCGATACTGCCCGTAAGGCTCGTAGGAATGTAGTGGAACGTATCCAGGGTCTGCTGAAGGACGGTGCCAAGGTAGTTTCCCTGAAGAGTGAGAAGGCTCTGCACTACAAAGAGACCTTCCTTGAGCATTTGCAGCATGATCTGGGAAGTCCCAAAGGGCTTGCTGACCTTTGGGGGGTGCTGAAGGATGAGGAACTGGACGGAGATGAGAAGTACTCCCTCATCATGTTCTTTGATCAAGTGTTCGGTCTTGATCTTGCATCTGTTGAGTTGCCGAAAGAAGAATCGTTTCCTCCTGAGGCAATCGCACTGCTCGAGAAGAGAGTGCAGGCGAAGAAGGAAAAGAACTGGCCGCTTGCTGATGCTTTGCGTTCTGAGCTGGATGCAATGGGCTACCTTGTCAAAGACACCCCAACGGGAAGTTCTTTGGAAAAAAAGATGTAACTTGGTTACTGGTGAGTTGTTAACGTTATGGAAATACAAAGCAACGATGAGCGAGCCTTTCGGCAAGTGTATGAGCAGGTATTCCCGATATTGATGCGTGTGGTTTATCACGTAACCAATAACCAGGACCTTGCAGAGGAGATTTGTCAGGAAGCTTTCATCCGGTTCTTTGACAAAGGCATGGAGTTCGCTACCATCGATGATGCCAAGTATTGGCTTATCAGGGTTTCGAAGAATCTTGCCATCAACCAAGTGAAGCGGAAAGCCCGCGAGATGAACATGGTGGATAAATTGAAAAAGTATCCAGCCACGGGGGCGAATCATTCCGATGGATCCCAGGTATTGATGGAGAAGGAGACCAGGAAACTCGTACAGGAAGCAATTGACCAGCTACCTGAAAAGTTCCGCCTCGTCATAGTGATGAAAGAGTACACCGATATGGACTACAAGCAGATCGCACAGGTGTTGCATATTTCCGAAAGTAACGTGAAGGTACGAGTCTATCGGGCAAGGAAGATGCTCGAGTCGATTCTCAGCCAGGAGTGATGTGAATGTGTGTCGATGACGAATTGTTGAATACCTATTTGGATGGTGAATTACAGGAGCCTTGGAGGACCCAGGTCCAGGAACACCTAGGCTATTGTAACGCATGTCGCCAGAGACTTGAACAGCTTCGAGCCCTTCACCAGAAAGTTGCTGATGCTGTTCTGCCTGATTCAGAGATCTCTGCCCGGCAGGATCGTGTACTCCAATACTTTGAGAAAACACGTTTTTCCTCTTCAAGCAAGAAAATGCATATTTTTCGAAAGAAAATCCAGGTCAGGCTTGTACCTGCATTGATTACCTCTGCGGCAGCATTTGTAGTGGTATTTATCGGGGCATTCGTGCTCTTTGGGAACAGCGCCCAGCAAGGACAGGAAATCCTTCCTGGGGTTGCCCCCCCAATTGACAGTGCCCATATACAGCAAGTGACTGAAGTCCAGCAACCTTCCCTTGATATGTTCAGTTTGGAACAGATTGTCCAGCATCTGGATGCAATGGGGTATGCAGTGAAGCTGGAAGTGAAGGCGGTCACCCCTCTCGAATAGCATTCCGTTTATCTTCTCATGCCGAAGGCTCTGCATTCACTTGTAGAGCCTTCCCTATTTTGGTACTATGGGGAGACTCTTTTTCCCTGCAGGAGGCATAATGTGAAGGCTGTTGAGTTACCGAAGGCCTATGATCCGAAACAATTCGAGGCTCGAATTTACCAGCAATGGCTGGAAGAAGGAAAGTTCAAACCAGCTGAGGGCAAGGAACCTCCATTTACCATCGTCATGCCTCCTCCCAATGTTACAGGAATACTGCATATGGGCCATGCCCTGAACAACTCCCTGCAGGATATCCTGACCCGTTACTACCGGATGAGTGGGAGGACAACCCTCTGGCTTCCCGGTACTGACCATGCAGGTATCGCCACACAGCATGTGGTCGAACGTCAGCTGGCAAAAGAAGGCCTGCGACGTCAGGACCTGGGACGTGACAAGTTCCTGGAGCGGACCTGGCAGGTAAAGGAAAAGCATCATGGCATCATCACAGACCAGTTGAAGAAAATTGGTTGCAGCTGTGACTGGGAGCATGAACGATTCACCATGGATGAAGGCCTGAGCCAGGCTGTTCGGGAGAGTTTTGTCACCCTCTATGAGCGTGGCTTGATCTACAAAGGTGAATATCTGGTGAACTACTGTCCCAAGTGTGGTACAGCCCTTGCCGATGATGAGGTTGAGTACCAGGAGCTTGGTGGTTTCCTCTACGACGTACGTTATCCCTATAGTGATGGAAGTGGTTATATTACTGTTGCTACCACAAGGCCGGAGACAATGTTCGGCGATGTCGCCGTAGCTGTACATCCTGATGATGAACGCTATACCCACCTTGTCGGCAAGTTGGTCGATCTTCCCCTCACTGACAAGAAGATCCCCATCATAGCCGACAGCTTTGTGGAAATGGGTTTCGGCACCGGCATGGTGAAGATCACCCCTGCACATGACCCAAATGACTGGCAGTGTGGTATGCGCCATGGCCTTGAAAAGGTCAATGTGCTGAATCCTGATGGCACACTCAACGAGAACTGCCCTGAAAAGTACCGTGGCCTGAGTGCGGTCGAGGCACGCTCCTTGGTGGTTGCAGATCTGAAGGAACAGGGATTCCTGGTCAAGGAAGTTGTCCACAACCATGACGTCGGCCACTGTTACCGATGCCATACGGTCATCGAGCCGTATCTTTCCAACCAGTGGTTCGTGAAGATGGAAGGGATGGCCAAGAAGGCATTGCAGGCTTGGAAGGACGGGAAGGTGGTCTTCTATCCCAAGCGCTGGGAGAATACCTACACCCACTGGCTGGAGAACATCCATGACTGGTGTATCAGCCGACAGCTCTGGTGGGGACACCGTATTCCCGTCTGGGAATGCCAGGATTGTCATGAGATCATTGTAAGCCGTGATGATCCCACCTCCTGTCCCAAGTGTGGTTCCCGGAACCTCATCCAGGAGAGTGACGTGCTCGATACTTGGTTCAGCTCCTGGCTATGGCCATTCAGTACGCTTGGCTGGCCTGAGAAAAGTGCCGACTTGGAGCAGTTCTTCCCCACAAGCACCTTGGTTACAGGATATGACATCATTTTCTTCTGGGTAAGCCGGATGATCATGGCCTCCCTGGAATTCCTTGGTGAGGTCCCGTTCAAGGATATCTACATCACCGGTTTGGTACGTGACAAGCAGGGAAGGAAGATGAGTAAGAGTCTCGGTAATGGCATCGACCCCTTGGATGTCGTCTCCCAGTATGGTGCTGATGCCATGAAGTTCACCCTTGCTTATATGGCCACCCAGGGCCAGGACATTCTCATCGATATGGAAACCTTCAAGCTTGGGAGCCGTTTTGCCAACAAGGTCTGGAATGCGGCCCGTTTCCTCCTGATGAATCTTGAAGGGGTGGAACTGGGTGATATTGCCAAGGTTGAGTACAATACACTGGATAAGTGGATCTATAACCAACTCAACGAGGCAGTGGCAAAGATCAAGGTGGCCATGGAAAACTACAAGTTCAATGATGGTGCACAGGCTGTCTATGATTTCTTCTGGAATGACTTCTGTGACTGGTATGTCGAGAGTGCAAAACGTGGTCTGTATAGTGAAAAGCCTGAGGAGAAACAGCGGCAGGTAACCATCTTGCTTGACTTGCTTGCTGAGTCCATGCGCTTGATGCACCCCTTTGCTTCATTCATCAGTGAAGAAATCTACCAGAAGCTTCCCAATGTTGATGACCGATTGATCGGAAGCAAGTATCCAGTCTTCCAGAAAGAGCGGGAACATGCAGCTGAAGCTGCCCTTGTACAGAAAATGCAGGAGGCTGTTACCGCTCTCAGGGCAATGCGCTCTGAGTTGGGTATTCCAGTGGAGCGGAAGATCAGGGTAGTGGTGAAGTGTGACAAGGATTTCCCAGCCACTGAGTTCTTCGCCGAGCAGAAAGCATTGATGGCAACCTTTGCAGGGGCATCCTCAATCGAAGTGGACAGCAGTGATACCGTTGATGTTGCAGGAGCGTTCCCGGTGGCAGGGACTGGCTATGAGATGTATGTATTTGTCAGGGAAGCAATCGATGTGGAAAAGGAGATCGCCCGTCTGGAAAGCGATCTGGACAAGCATGACAAGAACCTCGCCAAGGTGATGGCAAAACTCTCCAACGAGAAGTTCCTCCAGAACGCCAAGGAGGAAGCTATCGAGAAAGAGAATGGTAAGAAAGCTGAGTTTGAGGAGAAGATTGAGAAAGGGAGGAAGCACTTGGCCCTACTCAAGAGTTTCCTGTAACAGAACATCCTGATAATGTTTCGATATTCCCCCCTGGAAGAATCATTCAGGGGGATTTTTCTATCCATTGGCCGGAATAAGTAAATAGGCGCCCTGTTCGGGCGCCTGATAAAACGAGTAAGGACTTTTTATTATTCGCCTTTCTCTGCCTGAATTTCTTTTCTGCGCTCTTTGGCAAGCTTTGCAATCTCAGCCAGGGCCTTGCGAGCTCTTGCAGCCGATACCTTGACTCCCTTCTCTGTGAACTTCTGGTTTTCTGCCAGATAGGTCTCATACTGCGCAACAATCTGCTCGTGAATAGTCATGTATTCCTCCATGTGTCTAGGTTAATTCATTCTACCATGATTTCACCCGTTCGCAAGGTAAAAAACCGGTATTTAGCGCTCTAAACGCAATTTTTCGGCCTTTCCGATCAAATCCTCTCCCTTTGAGCAACAAAAAGGACCATGGAGGTACATCAATACTACAGAGAACATGGTGATATGGGACAAGAAAGCTGAAGAAAATGAAAATTTGAAGAACTTTGCATTGATCACCCAGGCGGAAAGAAAGAGCAAGATGCGGCAAGACTGAAAAATATGCTGACCAAGGAAGCACTTGCAACGGCAAGATATAGAGGAATGTGGGGGATAAAGATAATCCTGGAGCCTGAATGGTACAAAGAGGGTGGGGTTGAACAGCATCGCACTCACCAACAACTCGATACAGGGGGTTTTGGCAACCTGCTTGGGGTCGCCACTGAGCATGGATGCGTTATGTCCCTTGAACAGGGAAAGCCCATAGGAGACGGGGTTGTGCCAGCATCGGTAAAGAGCAGATAGTCACCTCGAATCTCCTCGCAAAGCTCTTGTATCTCCTTTGCAGTATCATCATCAGAGCCGTCATCAGGAATCGGCCTTGAGCAGGCAGTGAACATACACAATGCCCAATGGTATGTTCCTCATTCCTGGCGTTGCTGCTGATCCCTTTTTGTAAGTCTTGATGGGTTGATCAGGCTCACCCTGTTTGGCATCTTCTCGCACAATATCCATGGATTGCACAAAAGGTGCATGTTCACCAAGAAAGCCGTAGTTATCATTGGGGGATGTGCTGCAGTTGCTCGTGTTTGGGAAAGGGGTAAAGCGATGCACAAAGTGATACAGAGACTACGCTTGTCTCTATTTAGGTACAGATTCCCTGCGGATGATATAACCTTTCTCGATCGGCTTGGTTGTTTTGATGTACTGGATCTTGCCATGGTCTGCTTGCCCTACCGGTATATGGTCAGCATCAAGCAGGGTGAATCCTTCATCCTCAATCTTCGGTACATCCTTGGCGATATACTCTATCTTCATGGTGTCCTTGATCTGGTTCTTCAATTCCAATGTGTAGATACCCTCAGCCACCTTCTCCCCGACAAACCCGCAGAAGAGATAGTTTCTCTCATATCCTTTCTCAGTGCTCTTGTCGATTGACTCTCCCCTGACAGGGTCTACCGGTCCGTGACCAAAGAAAAACCCCGTGGAGTATTCACGGTGGCTGATGTTGAACAGATCCTCACGGTATGCCCTCCAGCCCTCATCCCCGGTTCCCAGGTTATCGAGTGCTTTTCTGTATGCCCTGGTGACGACCGCCACGTAGTAGCTGCTCTTCATCCGTCCCTCAATCTTCAAGGAATCCACACCGGCTTCAACAAGTTCTCCCAAGTGGTCGATCATGCAGAGGTCCTTGCTTGAGAGTATGGTGGTATATCCGTCCTGTTCAGAAATAGGGTAGTAGACACCACTTCGTTGCTCTTCCTCCAAGGCCAACGCCCCACTTTTCAGGACTTCTTCGATTGCCTCTGTGGTTGCCAGGCGATAGTTCCACCTACAGGCATGGCTGCAGTCACCCTGGTTGGCACTTCTGCCTGCAAGATGGCTGGAGAGCAGGCATCGGCCGGAGTAGGCCATGCACATGGCCCCATGGACGAACACTTCCAGCTGTAGGTCGGGATTTGCATCCTTGATCCGTTTGATGTCATCGAGAGGGGTTTCCCTACCCAGTATTACTCGGGAAAAGCCCATCTTTCGATACATGGAGGCGCTGCTGGAATTGGTGCAACTGGCTTGGGTTGAGAGGTGAAGCTCAACATCGTCTCCCAGTGCATCCTGCAGGATGGGGACAAGTCCCAAGTCGCTGATGATGAACGCATCGAAGGGCCAGGAATTGATGGTTCCCATCTGCTCCTGCAAAGAGATGAGCTTCTGTTCATCGAAAATCATGTTCAGGGTACCATACAAGCGTTTCCCGCTTGATTGTTTCAAACGGGAAACCTCCTGTAAGTCTTTTTCGCTGAAGTTCCCGGCATTGGCACGCAAGGAGAAGTCGCTCAGTCCCATGTACGCTGCATCCGCACCATATTCAAATGCAAGACGCAACTTTTCTAGGTTTCCTGCAGGGCTGAGCAACTCAACGCTCACGCAATGCCTCCCGCACGGCAATGGCTACCGCCTTGCTGATCGTCTCTGCATCGCTGGAGGCTGAAGGCGTGGGGATTGGCTGCATGGCTTCTCGCTTCTCGTCTTCAGGGAAAGCGAGTGCCAGCACTTCCTCAATGCTTCCTACAAGGTGGAAGTTGATACCTTGGGTCACCTGTTCATCCAGTTTGTCCAGATCACGCTTGTTGAACTGTGGGATGATGATGTCCTTGATCTTGTTTCTTCTTGCAGCGAGGACCTTCTCCTTCAATCCACCGATCGGCATGACTTTCCCCTTCAGGCTCAATTCACCGGTCATGGCCAAATCAGGGGCCATGACTTGGTTTGTCACCAAGGAGTAAAGCGCAACAGTCATGGTAATACCAGCCGATGGCCCATCCTTTGGGGTGGCTCCTTCCGGCACGTGAAGATGGATTGAGTTGTGCTCAAACCAGCCGGGATCGATCTTTCGCTCCACTGCATGGGCTTTCACCCAGGTATAGGCAATGCTGACCGATTCCTGCATGACTTCCCCAAGCTGGCCGGTGAGTTTGATCTCTCCCTTGCCAGGGGTGTTCTGTGCTTCGATGATCAGGGTATCCCCGCCCATACTTGTCCAAGCAAGGCCGATAGCCATTCCTGGTCGGTCTGCTTTGAGTATCTCATCCTCAACAAAGATAGGTTGGCCAAGCAGTTCATATAACAATTTCTCGTTTATGGTTACCGGGAGTTTCTGCTCAGGATTCTCTATAAGCATGAGCGCAACCTTTCGGTTGATCTTATGCAGGGACTTCTCGAAGTTTCTGACCCCAGCTTCCCGTGCATACTCATCAGCAATCTTTCTGAGAATCTTGGATGGATAGCGAATTTCACTCTTGCCCAATCCGTGTTTCTCCAAGGATTTTGGTACCAGGTACTTCTTTCCGATGGCCAGTTTCTCGTCACTGGTGTATCCAGCTAGCTGGATGATTTCCATACGGTCAAGCAGTGGACGGGGTATCGTCTCCAGGGTATTGGCTGTCACAATGAACAGCACTTCACTGACATCGAAGGGAATGTCCAGATAGGTATCCCTGAATGCAGTATTCTGCTCCGGGTCAAGGACCTCAAGCAATGCACTAGCAGGATCTCCCTGGTAGGAGACTCCCATCTTGTCAATCTCATCGATCAGGAAAACGGGGTTCTTGCTCTTGGTGATTCTCAGGCCCTGGATGATCTTACCGGGCATGGCACCGATATACGTTCTTCGGTGTCCCTTGATCTCACTCTCGTCATTCATGCCACCAACTGAGAAACGGAAATACTCCTTTTTCAGGGACCTGGCGATGGAAACCCCCACACTGGTCTTACCAACTCCAGGGGGGCCGACAAGACAGATGATTGCACCCTTGGTGTCCTGTTTTTTCTTTCGTACTGCGAGGAACTCAAGGATACGATCCTTTACATCCTTCATGCCGTAATGGTCGCGCTCAAGGATTTTCCTGGCACTTTCAATGCTGAAGTTCTCTGGTTTTGGTTCCTTCCAGGGAAGGTCGCTGATGATCTCCAGGTAGGTCCTGGTGAGGGAATACTCAGGACTGGAAGGATCCATTCCTTCAAGTCTACCCATTTCACGGTCAACTGTTTCCTTAGCCTCTTCGGATAGGGGAAGGTTCTTGAATTTTGTCATCAAGCGGTTGATCAGGTCGGTCTTGGGGTTTGTGGAAAGTCCCAATTCCTGTTGGATGGACTTCAGCTCCTCACGTAAGAAGTACTCACGTTGGTTCTTCTCGATCTTCTGGTTCACCCGGGCCTGGATCTTGGCCTGGACCTGGGCGATGTTTTGTTCGTTCTTGATAAATACCAAGACCTTCTCGATACGTCGCCGTACCACCAGGGTCTCGAGAATTTCCTGTTGTTGTTTCCTCTCGACATTCAGGATGCTGGCAATGAAATCCGCCAATTTCCCCGGGTGATCGATATTGACCATGTTCAGCCGCATCTCTTCACTGAAGAGTTGGTTGTTCTTGGTCAGCTGTTTCATTTCCGTGAGCAAGAGACGAGTCCATGCACGGAGCTCTTCCTGCTCGTCCTCGATATCCTCAAGGTACTGAACCTCTGCGACCAGATAGGGTCCGCTAGGATAGTACTGTTTGGTCTCAAAACGCTTCAGCGTTGAGATGAAGATACTGATTCCTCCATCGGGGAGTTTGATTTTCTTGACGATTTTGGCAACTGTCCCTATCGTATAGAGATTTTTCTCTGAGTACTCCTCTTCGTCATTGTCTTCTTTGACAAGCAAAAGTCCAAGGAAACCACCGTGCTTGATAGCCTGGTTGACGATTTCGACATCTTGGTTGTCCGTGATCATCAACGGGGTGAATAGTCCTGGAAAAACTGGATTTCCAGTAACCGGGAGTATGAATAGATTATTGGGAAGCAGTTGCTCAATCGGCATCAGTTCCTGTTCAGACATAGCGCCTCCAATTACAAATACGTTCAGACAAGTGTGTAACTCGTCTGAACCAAAGGTACTCAATCTTTTTCCCAAAGGAAAGTCACTGCTTCTGTTTTGCCATCCATTTTACCCCCAGATAACAGAACGGGGTGTCGAGAAGGGCAAAGAGTACTTTAAAGAGCCAATAGGGAATGATCAGGGAGAATACATAGGCAACGGTAAACTTAGGCGTGAGGTGGTAGAATGCGATAAACATAAAGATAACGGTATCGATGAACTGGCTGGTCATCGTACTGAGATTGTTCCTGAGCCAAAGCATCTTTCCCTTATTCAATTTCTTGAATTGCAGGAAGATTGAGATGTCAATTGTCTGGCTGATGGCAAAGCTGATAAGGCTTGCCAGGCTCATACGCATGCTCATGCCGAAAATTTGCTGGTACTGAGTCTGCAGGTCCCATGTCTCATGCGGTTTGATCTGGATAAACAAGCCCGTTACCACAAACAGGACAACCAACATGATGATGGAGTACTTCACGAAGGTTGATGCGTGCTGGTGGCCTTTCACCTCTCCTACAATATCAGTAACCAAGAAGAGCACAGGCATGAAAAAGATTCCTACCGATACCCGTACGCCAAAGAGGCTGATAATCTTGCTTCCAATGGTGTTGACCATGATCATCCCTGTGATGTACAGGGCAAAGAGAAGGAATTCTTTTTTGTCCAATGCTGTTGTCTGTGTTTCCATGGGTTCCTCACCTACCTTTGCGCAAGTGTATCTGAAAAATTGGATTTGGGTCAAATACCAAAAGAGGTAAATTGCTCTGTAAAGTTGTTGCAATTTGTTGCAGTCATGCTATGATTACGATTGAACGCTAGTTCTGCATGAGTAAGGAAGGATTGAATATGGATAGTAAATTAATTGTCATTGCCATCGGGGGAAACTCCCTGATCGAAGACCCCAAGCATGTTACCGTTTCTGCCCAGTATGAGGCAGCACGAAAAACTGCTGCTCATATTGCTAAATTGGTTAAGGCAGGCCACCGTGTGGTCATTGCACACGGAAATGGGCCACAGGTAGGCTATATCCTGCTTCGTGCCGAGTTCTCCCGATCCATCTTGCACACTGTTCCCCTGGATAGCTGTGTCGCCGATACACAGGGAGCAATCGGTTATCAGTTACAGATGGCACTGAAGAATGAGTTCAATCGCATTCAACTCAATCCACAGGTTGCCACTGTGGTTACCCAGGTGGAGGTAGCTGATGACGATCCGTCATTCCAGAAACCGACCAAGCCGATTGGTTCCTTCATGAATAAGGAGGATGCACAATACCATATGGATCATGACGGATGGGTCTGCACAGAAGATGCAGGTCGTGGGTATAGACGTGTTGTTGCAAGCCCCAAGCCAAAAGCCATTGTGGAAATCGACACGATTCGAACCATGCTGGAGAACCGCATCATAGTTATCGCCGGCGGTGGGGGTGGTATCCCGGTAGTTCGGGATAAAGAGGGGTATCTTACCGGACGTGAGGCGGTCATCGACAAGGATTTGGCAGCAGCCCTGATGGCCAAGGAACTGAAGGCCGATCTGTTTGTCATTTCCACTGCTGTTGAGAAAGTCTGCCTGAACTTTGGGAAACCTGACCAGAAGACACTCGATACCATTACCGTAAAGGAAGCGGAGCAGTACATCAGTGAAGGTCATTTTGCTCCAGGAAGCATGCTTCCCAAGGTGCAGGCAATCGTTGACTTTGTACGTTCCACCGGTAATGAGGGGCTCATCACAGACCCTGAGCATCTCTATGGTGCCCTCTACGAGGGTAAGGGAACCAAGATTGTCCGCTAAAAAGCCCTATTTCAAGGACCGCCGCAGTGCTGTAATCAGCATTGCGGTTGTTGTGTTTCTTTTGGTCCTCGCAGTATTGGGAATTGACAGCAACAATGTCAGGCGATTGGGAGGGTATCAGAGACAGGCCTCCCTTTCCAGAGAAACGGTGGAAACGCAGATTTCCGATCGTTTCAGGTATGCAGCAACACTTTCCTCTCTGCTTGAGGACCAACGCCCCCTACAAAAGGTGGTATCTGCCTTTGAGACTGCTGATACAGTCGAGAGACAGAGCGAACTGTACCGTGAACTTGAAGAAGAGCTGGCAGTATTGCAAAAGGAACTCTATTCGGATCCCTCATACAATATCTATGGACCCTATTATGAGAAGATGTACGAGATCGAGCGGCAATTGGTTGATTCAATTGCAGAATACAATCTGCATGCAGATTACTTCAACAAGCAGATCAGGGCATTCCCCGCCAACCTGGTTGCAAAGAGGAACAATCTTGTGGAACTACCTCTTTATGCGGTTTCGTCTGCCCTGAAAAGTCGACCCTGAATAGAAGGCCGGAAGCAACAGGAGGATGATTCTCAGATTATCCTGTATGAAGAGCCCGGGAAGGATGAGCCTCCCGAGCAAGAGGATCACCATAACAGAAAGAGAGAAAGAGAGGACCTTTGATGTCTCTTTTTTTTGGAAGAGCAGGGTGAAAGCAGGTATGAAAAGCAGTGGATTGACAAAAAGTATGTTCAGGTTGTAGTAGGTCATGTCCATATCAGAGAAACTCATCATGAACAGCAACAATGAGCCCAGGACTGCCAAGACCAATAGCATGAGGGAGAGAATCACTCCCTTGATCCTGGGATGCTTCCTTCCAATTGCCAGGAGCAGCACCCCAACGGCAAGTCCACTGAGTCCATATGCCCAATCATAGGAAACTGGTTCTTCCGGTACGGTGAATCTCACTCCAAGCTCTTTCGTGTCCTGCAGGATATCCTCAGATTTGGCAAGCTTCGTACCATCGCTGTAGGTGAAGTCAAGCACCGACTGATGGAGAGCCTCAGGCAGGTACATCTCATCATAGCGATTCAATCTCTTATCAATATTCTTTCCTTGCAAGAAATCGAGGACCCAAAAGATCAAAGGGCTATGGATCATATTCTGCATTGCTGAATTTCTCAGTGTGGTCTCAGCTGATTCACTCTCCGCCCACCGTTGGAACTCTCCCCCGGTAGCTGCATTGATGATGTCACGGATACGAGTGGAACAGTTATCATCATAAAAATGGTACAGATAGGTTGAATACTCACTCTGGATGTTTTTCTGCAAGAAGGAGATGAGGGCAAACTTTGCCTCCTTGGGGAAGGAGAGTTCAATCATCTTGACATCTCTAATCTCATCAATTGCGTCCTGGATTCTCCAGGTAGCCTCGCTCGCCACTACATAGTAGTACATCCTTCCCATCGCAAAATTCAGGTAGAAGTGTGGTTGGTCAGGATCAAAGATGCCCCAATCATACATGACCTTTCCCCCTGAGGGCTGGGATATGACCAGCGCACTATGGCCGAACCATGCGTACAAGGGGTCACCAGGACCAATGGTGAGTAAGTGGATCTTTGTCTGGTCGATCCACGCCTCCTGGTTTGGTGCAAGTTCCTGGGAAAAATCGACAACTGACAGCTCCTTTACACTGTCAAAGGGTTGCTCGATTTCCCGTGGATGAATGCTCAAAGCCATAAGCGGAGAGAGCAGTGCCGGGAGTATGAGGATGAGGATGATTCGTTTCACCCGACAAATATAGCACAGAGTGCCCGCTCTTCCAACCAGTTGATTTTTTGCCCTGTTCAATCTACTCTTGCCGGTGGAGGGTCCATGGAGCGTAACGTATCGTCTTTGGCCATTGTACTGCATAGTCAACGGTACGGCCAACTGAACAGGCGGCTGAAGTTGCTCACGGTGGACTTTGGCATTATCGATGTGATGAGCTATGGAGCCCAGAAGTCTCTCAAGTCGGTCAAGGCTGAAGTATTTACCGATGGGCAGTTCTTTTTGTACTACAACCCGGTCAAGAAAGACTACACACTCAAGGATGTCACGGTGCTTGCTACCCATGATGAACTCAGGGAGTCCTTGCACCCGACCTATGCAGCCCTGTTTTTCTGTGAATTGCTTCTACAGGTGCATGGCGGGGAAAGCACCGATGAATATCGATTGCTCTCCCAGGCATTGGACCATCTGAGCTGTATGCCGGAGAAGACCGACCTGGTCATCATCCAGTTTGTGCATCAGTTGAGCAACCTGGTTGGGTTGCGAGCAGACTATTCTCGATGTCCTCTCTGTGACCGGCCCTATGGGAGGGACGAGATTGTGAGCTTTTCCACGAGCCTGCTTGCCCACTGCTGTGAAGCATGTGCCAGTCTCGATGCTGATCTCTTGCTCCCTCCTGGAGCCCGCAGGTATCTTGAGGTGACATCCTCCATGGACTTCGAGCAGAGTCTCCAGGTTCCTCTCAGCGATGCCGCCACACTGAGAATCAAGCGGTATCTGTTGCGATACGCACAGATGATCGGCCAGCGGATGCTCAAAACACTCTCTTCTCCTATATTGTGGGAGGCGACGAGTCTGTAAATGTGTATACTTATGTGAAAGGTTGTTATATATGGTTTGGAAAAAATCTCCCGTTTCGTCCCAGGACATCCGCCGTCTGCATGAACAGTACGGTTTGGATGTCATCAGTTCCTCAATACTTGCAAGAAGAGGCTTGACCAGTCGAGAACAGATCAAATTTTACCTGGAGAGTGAACTCTCTTATCTCCATAACCCATTTCTTTTCGATGACATGGAAGAGGTTGTGGATCGCATCAATGAGGCAGTTACGGAAGGAGAGAAGGTCTGTGTGTTCGGGGACCGTGATGTAGATGGGATTACGAGTACTGCCTTGTTGGTACAGGAACTACGATCCATGTCACTGGAAGTCAGCTACAAGCTCCCCGATGGTGATGAGCCGTACGGGCTTACCATGGAGGGAGTCGACCTGGTTGCGGCCCAGCATGTAACCCTGATCATCACGGTTGACTGTGGTATCTCAAACTTTGATGAGATTGCCTATGCACACAGCCTTGGCATCGATACCATCGTCCTTGATCACCACATCAGTGGAGACAGCTTACCACCTGCCCTTGCCATCATCGACCCGAAGGTGCCCGGTTGCGGGTACCCTTTTGAACATCTTGCCGGATGCGGGGTGGTGGCCAAGGCTATTTGGGCGCTGAGATTCAGTAAAACGGATTTCTATCGGGAGGAGTGCATCCTGCTGCATGCACAACCCGGTCATGATACGGTGATTATCCAGGCTATGAGGATTGAAAACCTTCTGGTTGTTGATCGTGTCATCGAGGAGATCAACCCGGGTCTTATCGATGTCGGCAAGAGCAAGTCACTGGAGTTTCTCTCCGCCGGGCTTCCCATCCTCGTGGTTGACGCCGCAGCAGAGCTTGCCCAGTTGCGGCAAGCATTCGGAAAGAAAATCGATATTCATCTTGTTGATATGCGCAACGAAATGGAAGCGGTCCTTCCCGTGGTGAAGGGGAAGGGCTTGTTTGCCCTGTCCAATATCAGCAGGGCAGTGCGCTATTCCCCCCATGGGAAGGATGAGCTGCAGGTCCTGTACACCCTGTTTATCGCCTATTGCATGAAGCGGTATCCTTCCCTCGATGCTGAGTATGAATCAGTGCTCGATCTGGTTGCCATTGGCACGGTTGCTGACTTGATGCCAATGGAAAACGAGAACCGAATCCTGGTAAAACGCGGCCTCAAGGTGCTTGCGCAAGGGCGCAGGCAGAATCTGCTTCCGCTGTTCTCCATGCAGAACCTGATGGGGAAGCAACTCTCAACCAGTGATATCTCTTGGCAGATCAGTCCGGTCATCAATGCTTCGGGGCGAATGGGGAAACCGACGGTAGCCTTGGAAATGTTGCTCGCAGGAGACCTGTATGAGGCAGAGTCCTTGGCAGGGGAGTTGATCAAGCTGAACAAGGAACGACAAAAGCTTGGTGAAGATGCGTGGGACCGGATGAAGAAAAGTGCCCAAGAGAGCTTTGAAGAATCGGGAAGCAAGCTTGTCGTTGTAGAGGATAGTACCCTCTCTCGAGGAATTACCGGTCTGATGGCAAGCCGATTGCTGCGACAGTACAACGCTCCTGCCATCGTCCTGGCCACTGTGGATGAGAGCAGGGTCTCTGCTTCCATGAGAAGCCCTGAAAATTTTGATGCAAGGGAGTTCCTCTCTCGTTTCCGTGATCTCTTCCTCGATTTCGGGGGACATGCCTGTGCCGGTGGGTTTTCCATGGATGTTGAGCACCTTGCTGAATTCAAGAAGCGTGTTGCTGATGAGATTGATACGATGGATTGCATGATCGATGATGAAGAAGATGAGTTGGTCATCGATGTGACGCTTCCTGATACCTATATGACCCCTGGTATCATCAAGGTGGTGGAGTTCTTTGAGCCCTACGGGGAGAAAAACCCTCCACTGGTGCTGATGATGGAGGGAGCCCAGGTTGAAGATATCCAGTTCATAAACAACAAGGGGGGTAGTGTCCAACATGTCAAGTTGACCCTTGCCTTCGGTCAATACAAGTGGCCGGCGTTGTTCTGGCGTGCGGGAGATCGTGTAGGTACCGATTTTGACAAAGGGGACCGAGTCAATGTGGCATTTCGTTTGGGAAGGAATTACTTCCGCAACCAGGAAAGCCTGCAACTGACCATCATGGATCTCAAGAGAGCTGAATAATCGCTTGGGTGTACTTGACATGGGTGAGTATTTATTGCAATCTACTACTCGTCAAGTTGAACCCAGTAATAGGGAAGGGGGGTGATTTTATATATGGCATTTGTAAAAGTAGATGACAATGAACCTCTTGAGAAATCCATCAAGCGTTTCAAGCGCATGGTTGAGAAAGAGGGGATTATCCGCGAATGGAAAAAGCGGGAGTACTTTGAAAAGCCCTCCACCATCCTCAACAGGAAGAAGAAAGCGCTTGCACGCAAACAGATGAAGAAGGTGCGGAAACTGCACGGCTCAAAGAACTACTAAAACACCAAACCGTCGGCTCAGCCGGCGGTTTCCTTATAGCATCACTTTCGTAAAAGAAACCCTGTATCATTTATAAAAATTCCCTTAATTCTTCCTATTCAGAAAGATTTAGAGGGAATTTTTCTTTATCCGTCAAAATTTGTAAAATAAATTAGACAAAAAGGTGGTTTCTGGTGTACAATTCTCTCTGTAGAAGGTCATGGGGAGACGCAACCCTGAAAAACACGCTATTTTATAGAGAGGTAATTACAACTATGCTAATTCTCATTTCTGACGCCTTTGATGATGTGCTGGCCGGAAAACTGACCGCATTCGGAGAGGTCACCACAGACAAGACTCGCCTTGCCGAGGCGAACGTTGTGCTGGTACGGAGCAAGACCAAGTGTACCAAGGACTATATCGATCAGGCACCCAACCTGAAGGTAATCATCCGCGGAGGTGTTGGCATCGACAACATTGACAAGGCGTATGCAGAGAGTAAAGGCATTGTGGTCCGAAATACCCCTAAATCATCAGCAATTGCAGTAGCCGAGCTGGCTTTCGCTCTTATGCTCAGTACCCCGTGTAACCTGGTGACCTACCATAACGGGATGAAGAGTGGACAGTGGCTCAAGAATATGAAGAGAACTGAACTCTATGGGAAGACGCTCTGTCTCTTCGGCATTGGAAATATTGCTCGTAAAGTTGCTGAGCGTGCAAAAGCATTCGGCATGAACGTAGTAGCGTATGACAAGTATGTGAAGACCAGTGATGCTGCCGATATGAAAGAGACTCCCGAGGAAGCGGTGAAGGATGCAGATTATATCTCATTGCACCTTCCCCTTACGGATGAGACCCAGCACATGGTCGGCAAAAAGCTGATTTCCCATTGTTCCAAGAAGCCGGTCATCATCAACACAGGACGTGCTCTTTGTGTCCAGGAAGATGAAATGGTATCGATGCTTGAAGATGGATCGGTAAGCTGGTACTGCACTGATGTCTGGCCCACAGATCCTCCTGCAGAGGATTACCCCATTCTCAAGGCAGAGCGTGTAACGCTTACCCCGCATGTTGGGGCAAATAGTGTGGAAAATCTTGCACGTATCGGCGATGAAGCCTATGAAATTCTGGAAGGATTGAAGAAGGAAGGAGTAATCTGATGGAACGGAAGAAAAATTTTTTTGCAGGTCCCTCGGTGATGCCGGTTGAGGTACTGGAGAAACTCAAGGAAGATATGGTCGACTACAAGGGACAAGGATTGTCCATGATCGAGGCCAGTCACCGCGGCGGCATGTTCGAAGAGATGTATGACCAGTGTCTTGAGCTTTTCAGGGAGTTGCTGGGTATCAGCGACGAGTATGATATCTATTTCCTTGGTGGTGGAGCAACCTTGCAGTTCGCCATGATCCCTATGAACTTCCTACGCCCCGGTACTGTTGCCGATTATATCCGAAGCGGTGCCTGGTCCAACAAGGCTGCAGATGATGCTGAGAAGCTGGGAAAGGTCAACTACTACTATGATGGAAAGGCGAACAACTATTCCAGCCTTCCCGATCCCAAGACCGTCATGCCAAGCAAGGATTCCAGTTACCTCTATCTCTGTTCAAATGAAACAATCGGGGGTATCGAGTGGCAGGACTTCCCTGATACCGGCTCCGTTCCCTTGATCGGTGACATGTCCAGCGATATCTTCAGCCGTCCCATCCCTGTGGATAAGTTTTCCATGATCTATGGTGGGGTACAGAAGAATCTTGGTCCTGCAGGTGCAACCTTTGTAATCATGAGGAAGTCGCTGCTTGAAAAGCAGAACTCCAATCTTACCGCATATATGGATTACAAGCTGCACAGCAAGAACAAGGGGTTGTACAATACTCCTCCTGTGTTCTCCATCTGGGCAGTGAAGCTGGTCCTTGAGTGGATCAAGGCAAACGGGGGAACCGAAGGTATGTTGAAGCGTGCCCAGGAGAAGAGCAGTATCATCTATGATATCATTGATAACTCCTCCTTCTTCCGCAGCCCCGTTGATGCTGCATATCGTTCCAGGATGAATATTGTATTCCGACTTCCCAGTGAGGAACTGGAAGCAAAGTTCATCGAGGAGTCCAAGAAGGCAGACATGCTTGGTCTCAAGGGACACCGTTCGGTTGGAGGACTGAGGGCAAGTATTTACAATGCCCTTCCTGTTGAAGATGTTAAGGCACTTGCTCAGTTCATGAAGGAATTCGAAAGGAAAAACGGGTGATAGCATGAAAGTGAAAATGGATGAAACGAACAAAGCGATAATCCGACAGCTGCGTGATGGCAGAAAGCCTTTCAGTGCTATTGCTGAAGAGCTGAGCATCACAGAAAATACCGTTCGAGCCCGCGTCAATAAGCTGATTGAGGAGGGTGTGCTGGAGATTTCCGGATTGGTGAATCCGGAAGTAATACCTGGGTTGCAGGTGGTCATGATGGGGGTGAAGCTGAAAACCCTGGACTTGGAGAGGAAAGCCAAAGAGTTTTCAAACCTCCGAGGGATCATCTCAGCCTCAGTGGTTACCGGTCGCTATGATCTGATCGTCCATTTGGTTCTGAGTGAGGAAGAGGGGTTGAGTCTCCTGGATTTCTTCAAGACAGAACTTGATAAGATTTCTGAGATTTCTGAAGTGGAAACCTTTGTGGTCTATCAATCACATAATCTGAGAATTCCATATATCCTCTAGTCCATGCATTGCATAACACGTATAGGGTGCCTGAAAAGGCACCCTATACTGTATCTGGAACTTCTTCCGTGGTTGTTGATAAAAGCAGTTGCAGGTTGTAGAGAAACCCTTTCTTTCATGGTATACTATCTCATGCTGTGTCAATGGCACGGATGATACTTGCCAGTTGAGGAGAGAAATAGTATGGCAGACCTGTCTACATCATATCTTGGATTGCAATTGAAAAATCCCTTGATCGCAGGGAGTAGCCCCCTTACGGCATCATTGGATAACCTGAAACGTTGTGAAGATGCAGGGTTATCGGCCGTGGTACTGAAATCCATCTTTGAAGAACAGATTGAATTGGACAGTGAGTTGGCTGTGGATGAATCAAATGCATATCTCACGCATGCTGATGCATATGGATTCATGAAACATGCAAGCATGGAACAGCAAATCGATGCATACCTGACCTTGCTCGAGGATGCCAAACAAGCGTTGGATATTCCCGTTATTGCCAGTATAAACTGCAAGCAAAATGGTAGCTGGATTGAATATGCAAAACGCTTTATAGCCTGTGGTGCTGATGCAATTGAATTGAACCACTACGTGGTAGCTGCAGATGTTGAGGTGGAAGGGGCAACAGTTGAAAAGGAGTATCTCTCCCTCGTAAAGAGTGCCAGGAAACAACTCAAGCTTCCCATCAGTCTGAAGATGGGGCCAGCTTTCTCTTCCCTGGCAAACATGCTCAGGCGATTTGACGAACTCTCCATTGATGGAGTGGTACTGTTCAATCGTTTCTACAGCCCTGATATTGATATCGAAAAAATTGCGTTGGTTCCTGCGCAGATGATAAGCAGCAAGGATGAATATGCATTGAGTCTCCGTTGGACTGCACTGATGAGTGATGAAGTACGTTATGATATCTGTGCTGCTACCGGTATTCACAGTGGAAGCACTGTGGTCAAGCAGTTGCTTGCCGGAGCGAAGGCCGTCCAGTTGTGTTCCGTTTTGCTAAAGCAAGGACTCTCTTCTGTAACAAAGATAGAGAAGGAGCTCTCCGACTGGATGGATTCACATGCATACTCCAGTATCTCTGACTTCAATGGCAAGTTGGCCCAGGAGAGGATGACGGATCCCGCTAAATGGGAACGAGTCCAGTACATGAAGTCAATTCTGGAAGCTCAAAAGGGTTGAACCATGGATGTAGAACAATATAAAGACATAGCCCCCTATAGGGGGCCGGATGTTCGTGAAGCAATTGAACGTATCTTAAGGGATAAGGAGGCGCTGCTCAAGATTCTCTCCTCGCTCGGACCTGGTGAAACAGAAGCAGAACGGCAGCAGGTGGAAGCCTACGGCAAATACATAGTATCCCAGCTGGAAACAGTGAAGAGCTATGATGAGTTCCAGGAGCGTATAACCGCTGGGGTGTTCCTGCCTGTCATCATCGACAAGAGCGTCGATACGTTCTCATTTGATGGACTGCAGCAGATTGAGAAAGACAAAGCATACCTGTTCATGAGCAATCACCGCGATATCGTACTCGATTGTGCCCTGATTGACCTTGCACTCTATAAAGCTGGAAAGATGTTCTGCGAGATGGCAATCGGGGATAATCTGCTGACCAATCAGTTTGTGACCGATCTGTTCAAACTCAATGGTGGGGTGACTGTTAAACGTACACTTCCCATGCGGGAAAAGTATCTGGAATCGATCAGGCTGAGTGCATATTTTGTTGAGTTGATCACCGAAGAGAACAAGTCCATCTGGGTTGCACAGAAGAGTGGGCGGGCAAAGGATGGCATAGATGTGACCACACCGGCAATCATTAAAATGCTCCACCTCTCCCAAAAGAAAAAGGGAGTCTCCTTCTCCCATGTGGTGAACAGTTGTCGCATCGTTCCCGTTGCAGTGAGCTATGAGTATGATCCCTGCGATTTGATCAAGGCTGGGGAGGAAGTTACCCGTATTGCGAAGGGCGAGCAAACAAAGAAACGCTATGAGGACCTGATTTCCATCTCCCGCGGCCTGAAAGGGTACAAGGGGAATATCCATATTGCCTTTGGTACTCCGCTGGAAGGGGAGTGGAAGGATTCCGACCAGGTAGCCCAAGAGATTGACCGGCAGATCCATACCCTCTACAAGCTCTGGCCTACCAATCTGTTTGCCTATGACTACCTGCATAACAGCACACAGTTCCAGGACTCCTATCGGGATTTTGACAGTGAAGCTTTCCTTTACCGCTTCAAGGGTGCTCGTGAGGAGGTACGGCAGTTTGCGCTCAACACCTATGCGAATCCAGTTGCATCATACTTGGCTGCACAAGAAAAATAGTGTTTTCTTGCTTCTTCTTCTTTGTATCCTTCTCCTTGCTTCCTGCAGGAAGGAGGAGATTGTCGTAGTCAATTTGGAACATGAGAGGTCCTTGGTATTCGATCTTGAAACAGGCCTGGGTAGTGAGCACTTGTCACTCTCTTTCGATCTGCTGGGAGAGGAGAGACCAGTGCAGGTACGGCTCTCCTCATCAAACGAGGTCTCAAGCTGGATTGTCGATACCAGTGGGGAGAGGACCTCCCCGGATTCTGCCCGGTACCGGGTGGGGCCTCTTACCATGGGAGAAGGCATACCGTTTTCTCCTGGGGTATATGAAATCACGATCATCAATGAGGATGGCATCATACAAAGAGAACAAATTGAACTACTTACTTCAATGATGGAAAAAATTCCAGAGGAAATACCTCACTACGATGAGGAATCAGGTACATTGACCGCGATACCTGTTCCCAGTCAACTCAACCGGTATGATGAGACAGGCCGGTTTCTTTCGACGCTTTCCCTGGATGAGGATTCCTATTCCATGAGAGAAGAGGATTTCTCCTTGGCCATCATCACCGACAACATAACCTACCTTGTGCAACGTTAGGTACGCTGCACGGCCTTCATCAACTCATCCTTGTGGAGCCTGATGACAAAGGTTCTGCCATGCGGACAGGTCGGCTCAGCGAGAGCAAACACCTTTTCAAGCAGCGAAATGGCCATCATGCGGTCGATTGAGTCCCCTGCCTTGATCGCTGCATGGCATGCAACAATGGCATAGAGTCCTTTCTCGACCTCCTCATTCTCCCCACTCATCGTCTGGATGAAAGAGACCAACTGCTTTTCCACCGAGCGGTAGATTGCCGGAATCGCATGGATTTCCCAGAGGAGGTCATCACTGCGGACCAGCTTGATCCCCAAATTCAGGTATACGTCCAGATTCTCCTGCAAGTAATTGTCAACGTCACGTTCAACCTCAAAGGAGAGGGGAATCATCAGGGACTGTACTTCTTTCTTTGCGCGTACCTCATCAAAGAGAATTCTCTCGTGCGCTGCGTGCTGGTCTACCAGATAAAGATCATTCTCCTTCTCTGCAATGAGGAAGAGGTTGAAGGCCTGCCCAAGGTAGGTGAAATTCTTGTTTTCAGCCTGGATATCCCAGATATTCTCACTCTCGGTGGCTCTGGTCGTCTGCATACCGTCTGATTGGAGAATCTCCTTCGCTTTCTGGAACCACTCAGGGTCGATGGGTTTTCTTGCCTCTCCCTGGTATCTGCTGCTTCTCTCATGGCTGGATGCATCCAATGGTTCCTGATGGGCATAAGTCGCCTTGGGAGTGAGGAGGGGAGTCTGTTCGTCCTGTATCTCTTTTGCAACAATGCGCGGTATGGTGCGACGGACCTGGCTGGAGATCATACCCACAACCTGATGATGAATCTCAGCTTTGTTCCTGAGTTTCACCTCACGCTTGGTAGGATGAATATTGAAATCGACCAATGTAGGGTCGACATCAATGAATAGATAACAGTAGGGAAAGGCTCCGCCATGCAGCATCTCCCCGTAGCCATAGGTAACTGCCTGCACAAGGGCAAACTCCTCAACAGGCCTGTTGTTCACAAAGATCTTGATGTGGGAACGATCACTTCTATAGAGTGCAGGAGAAGAACAAACTGCATAGAGGTTGAAGCGACCAGCGCTGTCATAGAGCTCAATCATCTCGGAGGGAACGATATTCTGGCTGATAGCCAGAACATCCAGAACACGTTGTTTCTTGGTTGTGGCAGGAAGATCGACCCGGACTTTCCCATCGGAGATAAAGCGAAAAGATCGTTCAGGGAAAGCAAGCGCCTTCTCCTGTAGGACGTAGCGGCACATGGTTGCTTCTGTTGAAGGTCTTTTCAGGAACTGACGCCTGGCAGGGAGTTCCTTGAACAAGCCCTCTACGCTTACGGTTGTCCCTTGCCGTGGTCCACCGGGTTGCACCTCACCTTTTATCCCATTATCCACGGTAATCTGATAAGCATCCTGTCCTTGGCAACTGCTGGCAATGGTGACGGTGGATACTGCAGCTATACTGTACAATGCTTCCCCGCGGAAACCCATGCTCTTGATATGGTATAGATCCTCCAGATCATGCACCTTGCTGGTGGCGTGGCTTTCACAGAGCAGGGGGAGGTCATCCTTTGCAATGCCCTCCCCATCATCGATCAATTTGATCGACTCAAGGCCACCGTCTGTGACACTGGCAACCAGTTGCTTGGCTCCCGCATCCAGTGCATTGTCGAGCAATTCACGGATGACTGAGGCTGGCCTGTCAATAACCTCGCCTGCAGCGATACGTTGTGCTACAAGCGGATCGAGCTTTTGTATTCTCATAGCATGACTCTACCATAGAAGGGATAAAAGGGCAAAACCTCTCTCTAGAACTGTTTGTCAAGATTCAGTGAGATTCGTACGCTTACCACTGGATTGGTGTAGCTTGTTACCTGGGCAGGGTATTGGGCTTTCAGCTGGAGCGTGAATGGATCGAAGGCATACTGGAGAGAGAGGAAACTTGTGCTGTAAGGTCCCCTGAGCAAGGAGAGAGCAGTCTCATTTCCTGCAAACACCTCAGAGAAGTTGCTGATGATACCCAGCTGTGCTGAACCAAGGCTGACCTGAAGCCGTTCTTTGGTATAGGAGAGTGAGAACTGGCTGTAGTCTGCTTGATGGGCTGCGGAAACAGGATCGGTAAGATTGGCAAAGGTAGCGTCGGAGTTGAACGGGAGGTTGAACAGCAGTCTTGCCTGCCAGACCTTTCCCTGTATTCGTACATCCCCCAATACCTCCACTACTGACGAATATCCTGTGTCAAGGTATGAAGCAAACTCATTGGCGATGAGGGGGTGGTTCTCACCCTTGGTGAGCGAGACCAGTATCTTTGAGAAAAAGGGATCCTTCTTAAGCGAGAATCCTGTTCCGATAAGATAATTGGGGAATATTGAACTTACTGAGGTGTCTATGAAGGAGTCGGTATCCAAGGTAGGGTAGGCAGGCAGGTATCCGCTTGCATGCAAGAGGAACTTGAATTCAGTGGTTCTTGAGTCAACCACGGGAAAACCAAGGCCAAGGAATGGATAGGTATTGATACTCCAGGAAGGATTGTTGTCAAACACAGCAAGGCCACCGAGTGCAACGGACATACGATACCCGCTTCTGGGGGTAAACCGTAGCAAGGATGAACCAAACTGACGGCCATTATCGGAAAGTGAACCAAGGTAGAGATCGTCGAAAGTGGTTACCAGGGTAACCGGCCCAAAGGTAAGTTGGTTCAATACCGCCAAATTCTGGTCAGATATCAGTGACGGTGCAAACAAACTGGTCAATTCCGTGGTAATCGGGAATTTTCGATCCAGCGTCAAATAGAAGGGACTGCTGCTGTAACCGATCCGCAACTTGTCAATGAATGAGAATGCATAGGACGCCATCTCCAAGCGGGAAGTGGGGACGGGATATGCCGTATTGGTGTATGAAGAGAAATCTTCAGTCTCGAGAAAGCCTTGCAACCTGATGCTGAACAGTCCTTTTTCGAAGTAGGGCTTGAGAAAGAGTTGATGGTGCAAGGAATCTGCATTGCTTCCATCAAAGGTAAAGCGATAACCGAACTCTACCCCGAAGGATCCTGTCACTCTCGCTTCCTCTGCAGAAAAGGCCAATGTTGGCCGGGTGGTTTCTGATGGGTATGCAAGGGTAAGGTCCTCTTCATTGCTTGCTGCAGTTTCTTCAAACGTTGTTTCCAATACTTTCTCTTCCATACCGGGCAAGGAGATGGTTTCAGGTACGGTATCTTCAATTTCCTCGATTGCCTCAATATCTACCACTTCTTCGAATATCGGTATCTCAATGGTGACCGGTTCCTCATCCTTGATCTCAGTTACTACCGCAATTTCCTCTGCCTCAACAATCACTTGGAGAGAGGGAGGGGAGGGGGGAACCTGCACGGCTTGAGATACGCTGGAAAAGGTGGGAATTTCTGGTGTCATTGGACGGATGGTGATCTTGATCCTGTCCTTGGGCGGAGCAAGGATGATATTGCTGAACCGGCTTACACGCTCTGGTATCTTGACCGGTTCCACTTCAACACGCAGGCTTTGCAAACGTTGGGGGATGAATTCTGAAGTTTCGGCAACAACAATACTGGAAGGCTTCTCAGCCAAAGCCGTAATTGAAACCCCTTCCACAGGGGGAGGGGGGAGCGCAATTTTTTTCACGTTGGCCATAGGTGCACGAGGGGTGGTGGGGGCGGTGATCTTATCACTGAGCTCCTGTATGATCTGTTTTGCCAGCATCATGTCAGGATAGGTTGCATACGTAAGATAGTAACCAGCCTCGATAAACTTCGGGCGGGCCATTCGCTCATGCATGAACAGCTTCTCAAAGGACTTGACTTCCCGTTTTGCACCAGTAAGCGCATTATAGGACTCAACCCTGCCTGTGAAGGTAGTGACACTCTCTTCTTCCTCTGTGGTGATGACCAACATCTCCCCATCCCCATGCAGGACGAAACGGGAAACAGGTGTGGTGACTGTGAGACATCCATCTTCCATGTCGTAGGTATTGAAGGCGGCTTTACCACTGACCAGATAGAGATTGGGATTGTTGCCTACCAGGTCCCCGGTAACCAAGAGCGAATCCTCGAACACATTGATGGTACCCCGGGGGGTCACAAGGAGGATGGGTGTATCGGGGTTATGGATGATCCAACCTTCTGCAATGTTCTGTGCTTGTTCACTGGTTGCTTCGAGTCGGTTCCCCTGACTGTCATAGAGGTGCAGGGCGGCGATGTCCCCATCACCGATGAATACCTCATCATCAGCAAAAACGGCAACATTGCTTGTAAGAATCAGCAGAAGCAGAACAATATATTTCACCATTCGTTTCATAGGAACTCCCATCATGACATTACAGGATTGATATCTTCACAAGCGTGTCCAGCGAATATGTAGGTTCGGCATTTTCATCAAAGTGAGCGCGCAGTCCGATATCAAATGAATAAGGCTTCACCTTGATGACTGTTGTCGAGGAAAACACCACATTGCGCAGTGTTTTCAAGCCCTCAAAGAAACCCTCTCCTGTACTTGTAGGATAAAGCTTTTCATATTGCAAGTCCAGTGAAACGATATACATAAAGGGTTTATCGATCCTTGCATTTGCAATAAAACTATAGTCATGGAAGTCGTTTTCAGTAAGATTGCTCTCCATGTGTGCACTCAGGTAGAGTCCCTGGCGGGTGAGATTCAATCCCAGTGTGCCATCGAAATGCAGTGTACCAAGTTCGAGACGGAGTTTTTCGGTCTCTTCAGCCTCTCTTGTCTCGAAATCTGAGGAGTAGTAGTTGGTATAGTAGCTCCCGAACGTAGGTACGGTCAAACTGGTATTGAAGACAAAGAAGCTTCTCGTATGTCCCCAAAGCCCGTAGCGGAGTGCTGAGCCGAACTGTTTGTCCTGTACATCGGGAAGCTGAAGCAGGATATCGGAAAATACATGAAGATTCAGGAAATCGCGTTCATATACAGGGAGAGAAAAATCAAGGGAAATCATCTTTCTGCCAAAAGGTTCATCTTCATCCCCCTGTCCAGGGCTGCTTGCATGTGAAAGCCCCACCTCAAGATCTGAGAACAAGGAAAGCTGGGGATATTCATACAATGGGCGTGCATAAATTCTCCATGCGCGCAAAGTGGGTTCATAGATGTCAGTGGTAACAAATTCAAAACCCGCATTGGGTATACCCAGCAGGTTCCCGTCCAGCATGATATCAAGTCCGGGCTGACTCTCACGGTAGCCCACACTATAGTCGAAATAGCTGTTCAGCAAAGCACCATCACCCAGGGTGATACCCATCAGTTTCCCGTAGCGGATATACAGGGAATCATAGCGCTGTCCCCACTGGATTGAGCGGATGAATGAACCATAGTGCTTTGCCACCCTGAGCGCATAATCCTCGAAGATTTCATCCCCTTCCCTCTCGGGCATCTCCCAAGGGGAAAAATCGAGCATAAGGCCAAATGGGTCAAACGTTGCCTCGCCCTGTATTTTCAGGTCAAGTTGGAATGAAAGGTTCCCGATGGAGAAGTCAGGTTTATAGGCAATGCTGAAGGAACCATCTGAGGAGGCCGTACCTTCCAACAGACTGTCAGAGGTACTTGGCAGGTAGGGGGTTTCTGTCAGTGTATCATCAGGGGATGATTGATCCAGGTCTGGGGACGTGCCCGATTCAAGCAATCCTTCAGGATTGCTTGGACTCTCCCCAGATTGCGGTTGTGGGCTTGACTCCTCAGATACCGTTGCGTCATCCGTGAGTTGCACTTGCTTGGAGGAAGAATCAATATCCTCAGCAGAAAGTGGCAGGAAGACGGTCAGCATCACCAAAAAGAAGAGCAAGCAGGCACGACAATGCATTCTTTGCATCCCTCCTCCCTTACTCCAATCATCACACAAACCTGTCATGGTTGTAAACAGGCTGGACCCGACCAAGTTACATTCTTGGCTCGTAGTGGTGTGCTTTGTAAATATGCTCCCTGCTGAGTTTGTCCAGGTGTGACAACTCCTTGACGATCGGCTTGATGCGGGAACGGATGTTCGTCTGGTCATAGGGGCAGACGGGTTTCACCACAGGAAGGTCATACACTTCTGCCAGTCTTCTGGTAACTGACTCGTGAATCTCGATCATGGGACGAATGACATTGATTTTTCCATCGAAAAAGGGTTGCACCGGTTGCATGGTGGAAAAACGACCCCTGAGGCAGAGGTTCATCAGGCTGGTTTCCACCAGGTCATCAAGATGGTGACCCATGGCTACCAGATTCATGCCCTCTTCCTCACATCGGGTGAAAAGGATTCTCCTTCTGTTTCTGGAACAGAGATAGCAGTTGAACTCACCTTTGAAGGATTCTGGGAATTGATGCTCATCAACAATCTTGAAATCATACCCAAGGTCGGTAAAGAAAGTGGTAAGCAAGGAGCGATACTCTTCTGGAATCGGGTGTTCTATCCAGTTGATCATAAGCGCCTTGAGTTCATAATTGATGGGAAGCCACTTTCTCCGGATGGCGAGAGCCAGGGCAAGGGCAAGACTATCCTTGCCTCCGCTGGCGGAGAGCAGAACGGTATCATGCTCGCGAATCATCGAGTAGGTGTTTATGGCCTTTCCGGTATGTTTGATAAAACGCATGACCCAGGGGGGGATATTCCCCTCCAGGAGCGTTCTATAGGATAATTTTTCCATGTATTCAGAACTCCAATGCTCTTTCGAGTGTTCCTGAAGAGATAGTGTGTGGTGTGAAGATTCTGAATTTTCTCAGGCTTTTTGTAAAGACCCTACCAATATCATAGGAAAAGAGGTAATCAACCTCTCCAAAGGTACTGATGGAACCATTCTCGTGGAGAATGGGCAGGTCTGTCTCAAAGCTGATCGGCTCAGGAATGTCGACGATAACCTCACTTGGGTCGCACCCAAGCTTGCCTGCAACACGCTCCTCGAAAGCAAGGCGCAGGAAGAGGTTGCGATTCTCCCTTTCGAGCACACCTTCTTCATCATAGGGTTTCTCGAATGTTGCCGTATACAGCTGGTTGTCACGCACCAAGGAGAAAAGATTGCTGCAGGTGAACTGTTTCAGCTGTGGAAGCGAAAAGAACTGCTCATCATCCAACCCATAGAGATCTTCTGCCAGCAGTGATCCATCAGACAAGGATGCCAGGACTGCTTTCTTGATCATAGCAGTCGCACTACGGGTCGTGGTATGCCAATATACGTTGCGGTACATCAGGTACTTGCTGAACAACAGATGCTCCACCGATCCCAGGGCTTCCTCCTGCAAGGCCATCCTGCCCCCGGCAACCACCAGTCTGTCAACAATGTAGGATACATCCTGGGTACCATAGGGTACCCCACAGAAGAAGGCATCACGGTTCA
>NZ_JBFXGH010000009.1:0-40306 GCF_050178175.1 Sphaerochaeta sp. | reverse complement strand
TTTTTAATGCTTGACAAATATTCAGAACAGACCTACTGTAACTAGTGTGCCGTATGGCACAAAACACTATATATTGTGTGTATAGGAAAAGGGAAGTTGGGTGTAGAAGCCCACGCGGTCCCGCCGCTGTGATGGGGAGTTCCGGGCAATATCCACTGGAGAAATCTGGGAAGGAGCCTGGGATGAAGAACCTAAGCCAGAAGACCTTGCCTGTACAGACACGCCGTCACGGAGCATGACATAAGGCGTGTGCCTCAGGGCACCCTCTTTATACGTCTTGTCTCCGCGAGGAGGAAACCATGCAACAGCAAGTGGTCAAAAGAGACGGGCAGGTGGTTCTCTGCGAGGTTCAGAAAATCATTGATGCAATCGAAAAAGCAGCGAATGCTGCAGGACAAAAAGTGGATGCCAAGATGGTTGCCACCATCGTTTTGTCCAAGACTAAGGGAAAGGACAAGGTAGAGGTGGAATATATCCAGGACCTTGTTGAAGAATCCCTGATGGAACAGAGCTATCAAGCAACCGCAAAAGCCTACATCCTCTACCGTAAGGGAAGGGAACGGGTAAGAGAGGGCAAGGCCCTCATCAAGGCAACGAATGAGATGTTCAGTGCCTATCTTGATGATACAACCTGGAGAGTCAAGGAGAATGCCAATACCAGGCGATCTGTCAATGGTATGAACAACTACATCCGTGAACGATTCACAGAGCAGTACTGGTTGCATGAAATCTATCCAGAGACTATCCGTGAAGCCCACCAGAATGGGGCACTGCATCTCCATGACCTTGGCTTCTTTGGCCCATACTGTTGTGGCTGGGACCTTCGCCAACTGCTTACCTCTGGCTTTGGAGGTGTTGATGGGAAAGTTTCCAGTAAGCCGGCAAAACATTTTCGGTCCCTACTTGGACAGGTGGTGAATGCAACCTTCACCTTCCAGGGGGAGTGTGCAGGAGCACAGGCCTGGTCTTCCTTTGACACCTACTGTGCACCATTCATCAGGTATGATGGCCTTACCTTCCGTGAGGTCAAGCAAGCAATGCAGGAGTTCATTTTCAATCTCAATGTCCCTACCCGAGTAGGGTTCCAGTGCCCTTTCTCCAATCTGACCTTTGACATCACCGTTCCCTCCAGTTTGCGGGATGTACCGGTCATCCGGGGAGGAGAGCTGCAAAAAGAGACCTATGGGGAGTTCCAGGATGAGATGGATATGGTCAACCATGCCTTCTGTGAGGTCATGGAGGAAGGCGATGCTTCTGGAAGAGTGTTCACCTTTCCCATCCCTACTTACAATGTTACCAAGCAGTTTCCCTGGGAATCGCAGGTTGTTGATTCCATTTTTGCCATGACCGCAAAATACGGGATCCCTTACTTCTCCAATTATGTGAACAGTGACTTATCCCCTGAGGATGCGCTCTCAATGTGCTGCCGACTCAGACTCGATACCTCTGAGCTCAAGAAGCGCGGTGGGGGGCTTTTTGGGTCCAATCCTCTTACCGGTTCAGTTGGTGTGGTGACATTGAACCTTCCCAGGCTTGCCTATGAAAGCAAGGATGAACAGCAATTCATGTCAGCACTCCATGATCTTTCCCTCCTGGCTAAAAAAAGCCTTGAGATCAAGCGTGAAGTCATTGAGAAGCAGACCGAGCATGGCATGTATCCCTTTAGCCGGTTCTCGTTGGAAACGGTAAAACAACGGAATGGGAGGTATTGGGCAAACCACTTCAGCACCATCGGAATTGTGGGCATGGAAGAGGCCTGTCTCAACCTATTCGGTAAGGAAGGATCCCTTACAACCGAGAAAGGTCAGTCCTTTGCCCTTCGGGTACTCTCGACGCTACGGGAAATCATCCAAGGCTTTCAGCGTGAGACAGGAAACTTCTACAACCTTGAGGCTACCCCCGCCGAGGGAGCCAGCTACCGATTGGCAAATCTCGATAAGAAAGCCTTTGGTGATATCATAACCGCCGGCGAAGATGTTGCATACTATACCAACTCCTCGCAGCTTCCTGTAGGGTATACCGATGATCTCTATGAGACACTGGAAAAGCAGGACGAACTGCAGTGCCAATACACAGGAGGAACAGTCCTTCACCTCTATCTTGCCCAGAGAATAGAGGACCCAAAGCTTGCCAAGCAGTTGGTAAGGAACGTATGTACCCGTTACAAACTTCCCTATGTCTCCCTTACCCCAACCTTTTCTACCTGCAAGAATCATGGATATCTCGTTGGAGAGGTTGAATATTGCCCGTATTGCGGGGAAAAGACCGAGGTATGGACCAGGGTGGTTGGCTATCTCAGACCCAAGGAAGATTTCCATCCTGGAAAGCAAGAGGAACATCGCCAGAGAAAGTTTTATGAGGTAAAAGTATCATGATCGTCAGTGGTCTTGAAGGCTCATCATTCCTGGATTATCCAGGGATGTTGAGCTGTGTTCTCTTTACCCAAGGGTGCAACTATGACTGCTTTTATTGTCATAACCGTGCATTAATTGCCTATAAGAATGGTGTTATAGGCTATCAAGAGATAGAGAATTTTCTGAAGAAACGGGTGGGTTTCCTGCAGGCGGTTGTCATCAGTGGAGGAGAGCCCACCTTGCACGGCAGTCTTCCTCAGTATTTCTCCTTGGCTAAAAGCCTAGGCTATCTTACCAAGCTTGATACCAATGGAAGTCGCCCGAAAGTGCTTTTGGAATTGTTGGAAGCAGGATTGCTTGACTACGTTGCACTGGATGTGAAAGCACCGTGGGCAAGGTATCGGGAAATTGCAGGAAAGGGAGCTGACCCAGCGAATGTGCAGCGATGTGTGGCTTTGCTTCAGGAGTACCAAGTGAGGCATCCTTCCTTTCGATGGGAGGTGAGAACCACATTGGCTCCAACCTTAATGGAAGAGGATTTACTGGAGATTGCCTCCATGTTGCCTAAGGTAAACCGTTGGGTACTGAATTCTTATCGTACACCGAAGGAGTACAAGGAAGAGGATGGAACGAGGGTCAACCAACCCGCCCTGGTTGAGCGGGAGGTTGCCTGCATGCAAGAGAGATTGCTTCTCTTGCAGCCGAATCTCAAGCGAGTGAGATAATCTGTTCCCAGGGAAGGCCGCTCTTGCCGAAGTGTCCATAGTTCATGGCCTTCTGGTAGATCGGCCTTTTTAGATCCAGTGTCTTTATGATGCCTGCTGGGGTGAGGTCGAACTTCTCCCTTACCAGCTTTTCCAACTGTTCATCGTCCTCTGTTCCAGTCCCAAAGGTATCGACATACACGGAGATGGGATAGGGAACGCCGATTGCATAGGAGAGTTGGACCTCACAGGTTGTGCACAATCCATTTGCGACCAGGTTCTTTGCAACGTAGCGAGCCATGTAAGCACCGCTTCGGTCAACTTTTGAGGGATCCTTCCCGCTGAACGCTCCACCTCCATGACGACCCATTCCACCATAGGTGTCTACAATGATCTTTCTCCCTGTCAAACCAGTGTCTCCTGCAGGACCTCCCGTGACAAATCTACCTGTTGGATTAATATACACCTTGGTTTTATCGTTCAACAGGCCGGTAGGCCCCAGTACGGTTTCAATGACTTCCTTTGTAAGATAAGAGATAAGGGTATCACGACGGGCTTGTTCGGTATGTTGGTGACTGATGACCACCGAATCTATGTGCACTGGTTTCCCATCCTGGTACAACAGTGAGACCTGGCTCTTTGCATCGGGTCTCAAGAAAGGAGCTTCGCCACTTTTTCGCAGCTTGCTCGCCCTTTCCAGGAGTTGATGTGCCCAGTAGATCGGGGCCGGCATGAGAGTCTCTGTCTCATTGCAGGCATACCCGAACATCATGCCCTGGTCGCCAGCACCTTGTTGGCCGTACAGGGATGTTTCAGCAGTAACCCCCATGGAGATGTCCGGTGATTGGGTATTGGTAAAATCCATTACTGTAAGGGAGCGGTAATCAAAACCGATTCCCTTATCAGTATATCCAATTTCCTTTACCGTGGATCGAACGATGTTGTCTATGTCGATTGTTGCATTGGTGGAAAGTTCTCCTCCCACCACGACCCTGTCGGTCGTTGCGAAGACTTCACAGGCAACCCTGCTTTGTGGGTCCTGGGCAAGACAAGCATCCAATATGGCATCGGAGATCTGGTCACAGACCTTGTCCGGATGTCCCTCACTGACTGATTCTGAAGTGAAAATGTGTGAACCATGTGTTAACATACTACACCCTTCCTTATGGAACTGCGGAAGGGGGAACTTAACTCAAATAGATTGATATGCTCCCCTTTTAGCAAGTTTCTTTATTGACGCCCGCAAGCCGGGAGGCTGACAAATCGACGTCATTGAAGATTCTACCAAGAAACAAGGTTTTTTACAAGACAACAGCAGGGGGTTTTATAACAATAATTGTTATTATATATAATGTTATGAAAATGGTATATATACAAGATGGAAAACAGTTGGAAACCTACATGCACCCCAAGCGGCAGCATATTTTACGTGAGTTGGGTGTACAGGGACCGATGACAGCCAAGATGCTCAGTGATACACTCGAAATGATCCCCCCCAGTGCAAAACATCATGTTTCCCGATTGATGGAATTACAGGTAGTCGAGGTGGACCACACAGCATTGATCCATGGTATTACCGAAAGCGTTTGGTGATGGTGAGTTTCTGTTCTCTCGCTGAGGAGAAACGAAAACTTGTTTCTGATATGGTGACCAGACAAATCCACGAAAAAAGGAACAATCGTTTACCGATGGAGATGGTCATTTCCAGGCGGACCAGATTTCGGGAGTCGTACATCTCAGCAGAGATGAGGCTGATGAGCTTTACAGGCGAATCAGGACGTTCCTCGATGAGAAAGAGAAGAAAGAGGATGGGAATGAGCCCTTTGTCTTCTCTCTGATGGCCTATCATGCATAAGCAGTATGTTCCACCCTGCTCCTTATATGGCTAGCTTATCTGCCTCCTCTCTCGCATTGGGGATGACGACAGCCATCATATTCTCAATCAGCATCCTTGGATCGGTATTTGGCAAGAAACTCGTAAGGTATAAGCGTCCTGTAGGCATCTACTTCATATCTTGATCTACCTGCTACAGGTTCTGCTCTCCATGACCACGAGCATGGCATGGTTCTTGGGTGTGTTTTCCCTGATCTATCTTTTGCTTGGGGTTTTCTCTGTGGTGGGAACCTATGTATTGAACAATGTCTCAGAGGATACGGTAAGGACAAGCATGTTAAGTCTCTCCTCCTTCAGCCTGCAATCAGGTGGAGTCCTCGCCAACCTGTTTGCAACCTCCCTGCTCCTTGTTGGAGGGATTTGCTTGTTCTGGAGGGCCTCTGCCTTCGTCGGGATCATGGGAATCCTGTTCTTGACCAAGCCGATGCTACAGCGATTTCCAATCTCCTGAAGCAAAAAAATCTCTGAGTTCCTTTGCTTTCTCCTTGCTGAACTGGGCCCCACGTTGCCTGATTATCTCACCGGCAAGGATGGATGCGATTGTTCCAGATTCCTGGATTGAGTAGTCATGGTATTGTCCATAGAGAAATCCTGCGGCATATACATCCCCAGCACCAGTGGTATCGGTAGGGACTACCGGCCCCTTGACTGGAATATTGATGATCTTTCCTTCGTGGCTGATGTAGGAACCTTTTTTCCCATTCTTTACAACGGCTGTCCTACAGAGCTTACCCATGGAACGACAACACTCATAAGGGTCGTAGTTGTCAAAGAGAATCCTTGCTTCTTCCCTGTTTGCAAACACAATGTCACACTCTTGGCTGATGAGGTTGAGGAAGGGTTCCCTGTAACGGCCAACAGCAAAGGGGTCTGCGAGATCAAAAGAGACAACTGTATGGTGTTCCTTTGCAATGTGCAAGGCCTTCTTGATGGCTTCTTGCTGGCTTTTTGTATCCCACATATAGCCTGTAAAGTGGAAGAAGGAGGCTGTTGCCACGGTATCGTCGTCCACATCAGCCATCTCATAAAGCCGGTTTGCTCCCAGGAACGTGTTCATGCTCCGTTCACTATCTGGAGTGATAAGGATGACCGTAGAGCCAGTCATTTCCTTGTCGGTTATAGCAAGCTGGTCACCAACCCCAAGTTCCTTGAGACGCTGTTGATAGATGTGCCCATTCTCATCGCTGCCTATCTTTCCTGCCAGGGTTGTCTTCACACCCAGTGAGGCAAGGGCGATGATTGTGTTGGGACAGGAGCCTCCACAGCTGTAGGTTGTTTTGCGTTCCTTGGAGAGGAGCATGAGCTCTTCCATTCTCTGTGGGCCGATCAAGGCCATGGTGCCCTTGTGGATTCCAAGTGCGGTAATATCATCCTCCTCAACACTGACAATGATGTCGATGAGGGGGTTCCCTATGCCATAGACCATGTGCTCACTTTCTTTCATGTATGGGTATTCTATCATTGCTAAGTACCTGTATTCAACAAGAAGCTTGCGAAACTATCGTGCCAAGGGTAGGATGAACGAGGAGGCAGCAATGGGTGCATATCGAATAACCGGGGGAAACCCTGCGAGTGGGGAGGTTCAGATCAGTGGAAACAAGAATGGGGCACTACCGTGTCTTGCTGCCACCTTGCTGACTGATGAGCCTGTTCGATTGTTGAACGTTCCCGATATAGAGGATGTTCAGGTTATGGTCAAGCTCTTGGAGAACCTTGGTTCCAGGGTAGTCAAAGAGGATGCCAATACCTATACCATCATGAGTGGGGCAAGAAGCGGCAAGCTCAAGAAGAAACTGGTCCAATCTGTGAGGGGTTCCATTCTTCTCCTGGGACCATTGTTGGCAACCATTGATGAAGTTCGTCTAACACCTCCTGGAGGTGATGTCATCGGGCTTCGTAGACTCGATACCCACTTTATCGGCCTCTCTTCGTTGGGAGCCTCTTGCCTGATCAATGAGGAAGGGGAGATTCATATCAAGGCCAATGGAAGTAGGTTGCAGGCAAATGACATCTTTCTTGATGAAGCCTCCGTAACAGCAACAGAAAATGTTATCATGGCCTCTTCGCTGGCACAGGGAGAGAGCATTATAAGCAACGCAGCAAGTGAGCCTCACGTACAGGACCTTTGCAGGATGCTCAACAGCATGGGGTGTCATATTGAGGGAATAGGTTCCAACCGTCTCTATGTTACCGGTCAAAAGAAACTTCATGGCTGTGAGTTCCGTCTCACAGCTGACTATATGGAAGCTGGTTCCTATATCGGCCTAGCTGGTGCAACTGGAGGCCAATTGTTGCTCAAGGGGGTCGACCCTGGGCATCTGAGGATGATTCGCCTGGGCTTTGAACGAATTGGGATCACCTTCGTCGTTGATGGTCCTTCTTCCATCCTTGTGCCGAAAAGACAGAAACGGATACTTGCAAAGGAAGTAGGTGGCCATACTGCAAAGATTGATGATGCCCCATGGCCTGGATTCCCTGCAGACCTCTTGAGCATCATCACTGTATGTGCAACCCAGATGGAAGGTTCAATCCTGATCCATGAGAAGATGTTTGAGTCTCGTATGTTCTTCGTTGATTGGTTGATCAGGATGGGAGCTGACATCATTCTCTGTGACCCGCATCGAGCAGTGGTCAACGGTCCCAGTCAACTGCTGGGTTCAGAACTATCCAGTCCTGATGTACGGGCTGGAATGGCACTGGTCATTGCCGCTGCATGTGCAAAAGGTGTCAGTGTAATCCAGAATATCTATCAGATTGAACGTGGTTATGAAAATCTCTGTGGTAAACTCCAGGCCTTAGGGTTATCCATCGAAAGGGATGCGTAACTCCCTGTTTTTACTGGAGTTCACTCATGTATCCACACCCCTGTCCAGAAGTTGTCCACAAGTTATCCACAACCAAGTGGTACCTAGGTTGGTATAGGGTGCAGATAGGAGTGATTTCTAATAGGAAACATAGGTTTTTATACGGTATCGATGGATATGACAAATATATATATTGTAACAAATAAAACATAAGTTTACCAAACAGGTTTCATCGTGTTTTTATATAGGTTTAATGTACTTCTTATTGTTTAGTAAGGTACTTGTATTTAGGACAAATAAACGAGTTATCAACAAGTTATCCACAACCTTTACACGTTGCGCTTTGGTGCAGTAACTCACCTTCTTAGGTGACTTAGCTCAGAATATGTGATGATGTGTTTTGTGCAACAAGAACTACTGTGAGTGTACAATCTTTTCCAGTATGATGAACTGTGGTGCCGTTGTCCCAGGAGGGGCGATGAAACGTCATACATGGATACTCAGTACCTCTCTCGTTTTCCTCTCAACCTTGTTGTTGGTGGTTTTCTCGTTGGGCACCCTGGCTGAAATTGAACAAGTGTACAAGGACCAAACTGCACAGGGCACCGAAGCGTTGAAACGGCAGTTTCTCTATCATTCAGTCAACAACCAAATCAAGCGGATCGATACACAACGAGCAATTCACCAAATGGAATATCAAAAGCAACTGGACCATATCACTTGGCATATGGATACAGCCTATGAGGCGGATATTGAAAGCTTTCCACAGGTGGTGGCATCCTTCTTTACCCAGGACGCTTCCTCCCCTTGGACTGCAGTGCTTTGGCGGCGGGAAACGGGTGAAGTCATCATGGATACCCAAGGGGTCATCCCAGAAACAGAGCCTCCCATTGATGTGGTGAATAGCCTCCTGCATGGTTTCCAGTTGTATGAATTGCACTCATATGCACCCTATATGCTCTTTTTCGGAATTCCCCAGTCGGTAATCGATGAGGAAGTAAAGCAGTATATCGCTGATGAAATTTATGCTAGTGAGTATCCTGAGAATTCCTATATATGGGTCAATGAGTTTATCAACTATGAGGGTGGCGATAATTATGCTATCCGTAGAATCCATCCCAACCTCCGTGATTCTGTGGGTGTATATCTCTCTACCAATATGACTGATGTACAGGGCAATACACCCTACAAGACTGAGCTTGAGGGGATTAACAAGGATGGGGAGCTCTACTTCACCTATTTCTTCAAGAAATTGGATAGTGATGTCATCTCAGAGAAACTTTCCTATGCAAGACTCTACAAGGATTTTGACTGGATTGTTGCAATGGGAATCCATCTTGATGATCTCGCCATGTATATAGAGGAGACTGCAAACAAGAGTTCCGGCATCGTAGGTCAAATTACCCCGATTTCCATTGGGGTAATTATTCTGCTCTTTATGCTTCACTCTGTTCTTCTGGTAGTGCTGGAGTATCAGCGCAATAGAAAGCAATCAAAGGATCTTGAGGATCAAGCGTACAAGGATCCGTTGACCGGGATTGGAAATCGCAGGAGTGGTTTGCTTGCCTTGGAAAAAGCGTATCTTGAGAGCAGGAAGGGTAATGGCGCTGGGGTGATCTCAATCTTCGACATCGATTATTTCAAACATATCAATGATGCATTCGGGCATGATGCTGGAGACAGGTGCCTGATACAGCTTACCAAAACATTGCAGGAGTTCACCTGCTCAACAGATGCCCTTTTCAGGTGGGGTGGTGATGAGTTCCTTCTCGTATGTCCCCCTCTTACGGCTGGAAAAGTTAACCAGATGGCTGAGTCCTTGCTCAGTGCAGCAAGAACTGTGGAAGTTGAATATGAGACAACCAAGATAACACTGACCATCTCGCTGGGTTTTGCTTCCTTCCGTCCAAGTGATACATCTGAAATTGATACATTCAAGAGGGCAGACGGGGCGCTCTATCATGCTAAGGAAGCAGGAAGAAACAGGTTTGTGTTGTTTCCCTAATTTTTTCATTCCCAAGCTTGACAAGGGACAGGAGGGAATGTATAACTATCTATGTTGTTAGATAAAGCTAACAAATAAGGAGTACCTATGCCGCTTTCCTTTGCCCAAGTTGGAGAAACAAGAAAAATTATCGGACTGCACGGGGAAGATGCCATAAAACAACATCTTCTGGATCTTGGATTTGTTGCAGGAGAAATCATTCAGGTTGTGGGTAATAGTAGCCAAGGGATTGTACTTTCCATCAAAGGTGTCCGTCTTGCCTTGAATCGTGGGTTGGCTCACCGAATAAATGTTGCATAATTTCGTTATATGACGAGGAGATAGAAGTATGACACTAGGATCATTACGTCCTGGGGACAGGGCAAGAGTGCTGTCCATCGGAACACAGGGTACATTGCGCCAAAGGATTTTGGATATGGGGATTACTCCACGTGTGGTTGTGCAGTTGATTAAGGTTGCTCCCTTAGGTGACCCTCTGGAGCTGACGGTACGGGGGTACCAGCTGAGTCTGAGAAAGCAAGAAGCTTCTTTGATTGAGGTTGAAATCATCTAGCGCCATTTTTTTTTGCATATATAGTTAGATATTGCTAACAATAATGAGAGGAGTAACCATGCCCACAACCATAGCACTTGCCGGAAACCCCAATTCAGGGAAGACCACGGTATTCAATGCACTCACCGGATCTCGCCAGCATGTAGGAAACTGGCCGGGGGTAACCGTAGACAAGAAAGAAGGTGTCTACAGGAAGGATGCCAGATATACCATCCTTGACCTTCCAGGGACCTACTCACTCAGTCCCTATAGCGCTGAGGAGATCATAACCCGGACCTTTATCGTTGAAGAAAAACCAGCATGTGTCATTGATGTACTTGATGGCACCAGTCTGGAGCGAAATCTCTATCTTGCCCTGCAGATCATGGAGACAGGAGTCCCTACTGTTTTGGCCATCAATATGATGGATGAAGTTCGCCTGAAGGGTGATGCTATTGACTGCAAGCGACTGGAAGCAGAGCTTGGTGTTGCTGTCATTCCCATAGAGGCAAGGACTGGAAAAGGCCTTGATCAATTGATGCAAGCGGTTATGGATACAATTGAGACCAAGAGATACCCAAAGCCCTTGGATATCTACCGTCTAAACGGGACAGTGGACGAGGACACCCTGGCCGACCAAAGGTATACGTATATTACTTCACTGGTAGAGAGAGCTGTCCTCAGAAGTACCTCTTCAGGGGAGATCAAGGAAAGCAGGAGTGATAGGATTGATAAGGTTCTGACTCACCGTTTCTTTGCCCTCCCTGTTTTTGCGGTGGTGATGTACCTTCTTTTTGCAGCCACCTTCAGCGAGAACTTTCTCTTCATTGAAGGTCTGCCCAGCCCCGGGGTAGCACTTGCCACCGTTGTGGAGTCTCTTTGGGGGTGGTTCACTGACTTGGTGTCACGTGGCTTGGTATCAGCTGGGGCTGCCCCTTGGGCTTACAGCCTGGTGGTGGATGGTGTGTTGGAAGGACTGGGAGCCATCCTTGGGTTCCTGCCTCTTATCTTGGTGTTGTATCTGTTGATGAGCTTCTTGGAAGATAGCGGGTATATGGCTCGTGTTGCCTTTGTGATGGACAGGATTTTTCGACGGTTTGGATTGAGTGGACGGTCTTTCATCCCTCTCTTGATGGGTTTTGGGTGTTCTGTTCCCGCTATTATTGCTACCAGGACATTGGACAGTGAGAAGGATAGAAGGATCACCACCCTGCTTGCAGGGTTCATGCCCTGTGGAGCAAAACTACCGATTTTCATCATGTTTGTCTCCATCTTCTTCACCGATGGGAACAAGACATTGGTAATCTTCTTCTTGTATGCACTGAGCTTGGGGGTGTCGATTCTTGTCTCCCTTCTGATCAACAGGATTGCCTATAAGGGTCAGGTTTCCAATTTTTTGATGGAACTTCCCCAATACCGGCTTCCTACCCTCAGGTCAGTGTGGATCCATGGGTACGAGAAGGTGAAGGGATTCATCCAGAAGGCAGGTACTGTGATCCTCGCCGCAACCATCCTGATCTGGGTGCTCTCTTCCTTCAATATGGCATCGTTCAACGGCCAGAACCTGGAACAGAATGATACCATCCTCACAGAGATGGATACCTCATTCCTTGCATCAGTGGGAAAGGCTGTCGCTCCCATTTTCAAGCCCTTGGGTTTTGGGGAGTGGAGACCTGCTGTAGGTATAGCCACAGGTTGGATCGCAAAGGAGATGGTCGTGGTGACATTGGCCCAGCTCTATAGTGAGGATGTGAATGAGGAGTACCTAACGCAATACTTTGCTGGTATGAGTGAAGATGAACTTTCTGGTCTGGGATTTCCTGAGGGGATGTACTCAGCAGACGAGGCTTTCGATATCTATACTGAATCGGTATTGATGGAAGGCGGTGATGAAGGCGGACTACGTACACTTCGTCAGGATATTCATACCAAGCAAGCTGCCTTGGCTTATATGGCATTCAACCTGCTTTGCATGCCTTGCTTTGCAGCAGTTGGGGCTATGAAGCGGGAATTGAAAACAGTCCGACGTACAGCAGGAGCTGTTGGAATTCAGATGTTGACTGCATACCTTGTGGCCTTATTGATCAATGTGATCGGGTCCTTGGTTTGGTAGGAGGAGACTATGATTAATTACATAATTGGGTTTGGTGCTGCCATCTTCCTTTTGTCCTTGTTGGTAAGGTACATCAAGCGGAGAAAAAGGATCAAGGCGGCAGGGGAAATGCTCTCCTTTTGTAGTGGAAGCTGTGCATCCTGCTCAAATCGTTCTGTTTGTCAATCCTGATAAACCTCATCATGCGTAACCAGTACGACCGGTTCTTCTTCACTATTGATCAGGCATCGCCTGAGGGTGGAAAAGAGCTGGCGTACATTTCCCGGCCAATGATAACTCATAAGTAGTTCCAGGCCATGTTCATCCAGCTGCTTCTTGCTTTTACAGTGAAGCAGGAAATGATTGCAGAGCTGAGGGATGTCTTCAAGATGATCTCTTAGCGGAGGCAGGGTGATGGAAACCTCATTGATGCGGTAAAAGAAATCCTTACGGATTCGGTTTCCTTGCATGAGGGTCACGAGGTCCTCATTGGAGGCTGTGATGAGACGGAAATGGGAGGTATGCAATTGTGTATCGCCCAGACGTCGGTATTGTCCGTTTTCCAGGAGTCTGAGCATATAGGCTTGGAAGGAAGGAGAGAGGGTTTCCAACTCATCAAGGAACAATGTCGATTGGTTGGCTTCATGGACCAACCCTGGGAGGTCTGTATTTCCGTCGGTAAAAGCTCCTTTCACATGGCCAAAGAACATGGAGTTCCCTAAAGAACAGGAGAGGAGTGAGCAATTGACCGATACCATGTTTCTATGGGGGAAGCTGAGGCGATGAATATAGGTTGCCGCCAATTCTTTTCCTGTTCCTGTTTCTCCATACAGATGAATCGAGCAATGTTGTTTTGCATATCGGGAAAGTTTTTTTCTCAGTCTCTGCATACAATAACTATTTCCAACCAACCCACAAGGTATATATTGTTTCTGTAGTTCTCTACTTTCCGTTTTTCCCAGGAAAGAATCCAGATGTGAAAACAGGGAATTGAAGTCAACGCCTTTCCTTCTGATCATATGAAGATTAAGATTTTTGAAAGCCTGTATATCAAGTTGTTGCTCATTGCTGATAAAGAGCAGGATGGGGATAGTACATTTTTGGTAAGTTAGTTGTTCAAGAATTGAACGTGGGCTTCCTTTGCTCATTCGCTCGTCAATGATAAGTAGTTCTGGGCTCACCGAGCTGTTATCCAGCGCTTCCAGAAGCCTATGGGAAATAGTAAATTCATGAAGAAAATCTTGGGTGAAATGGTGCTTGAATTGTTCCTTGAACCGCCAGTCAGATGAAATGATGAACAGAGACATACTGAGACTCCCAATACATATTCATAGGAATACCTAACATAGCACTAGGGGAGCATCAACAGGGAAGATTCTTGTATTCCTGAGGGTACTATAAAAAGGAGCAAGCAGTGTGCTCTACTCTCTCTTTGAGAGGTGTACCGGTTCAGTAACTTTTTCCGTCATGATGGTCTGAATTGCAGAGAGAGCATAAATGCCTGCTGTTTCGCTGCGTAGGATATTGGTTCTCAGGAGCACTGGATTCCACCCCTCATCCTCAAGGGCTGAACACTCCTCTTCGCTGAAACCACCTTCAGGTCCCACAAGGAGGGCTATCGGGGTATCAATGGGGAGAGATTCGAGCAATTCGTGGAGCGTTTTCTGAGATTCGTTGCGGTTGCTTTGATGGAAGAACAGTGCAGGACCACGATTTTCCCACCACTTGGAAAGTTCTGTGAGGGGGATGATCTCTGGATGTATTTCCGTGGAGAGGGGAGATCCACTCTGCTGCAAGGCCTCCTTCACCTGTCGGTCCAACCGCTCAAAACGATTTCCCAACGCTTTCTCGCTTTTACCAGAGAGATCAGGGATACAGTAGCGGCTTTGGACAAGTACAATCTCCCTTACTCCGATTTCTGTTGCCTGGCGGACAATCTGCTCTTCTTTCTTTCCTTTGCAGAGACACTGCATAAGGGTCAGATTGGGATAGGGACCTGTATAGGAAGGAAGCGCATCGGTTGTTTGGACCGATGCGTCTTCATCTACTGCTATGCAGGAGAGTCTACACTCCTGTTTCCCGATTTTCTCAATGGTCAGTTGATAGGTCTTTCCAGCCTGGTCACGGCCCAGAATGTGCTGGCCTTCCTTGAGTCGTAGTACCTTGCTCAGGTATTGGCTCTCTTTTCCTCTTAGTACAAGAGAGTCTTCTCCCTTGAAGGTTTTTGGAAGGATATACTGCCTCACGATCCACTCCTGATGAACTCGATTGCCCGTCTCAGTTGCCGGTCGAAAATCGGATCGGCAATGGGACGATCTTCATAGGGCATCTTGGAGAGATACTCGTTTCTGATCAAGAGAAGCAGGATCTCCTCATTGATTCCCCTCTCCTTGTACTGCTCAGCAAACGCCCTGATGTTCTCATCTGTTGGTTCTGGGTTTTCCTTTACATATGAGGCCAGGGCATTCTCTGTCATCAGTGTTTCAAAAAGCGGAATTTCCTCATCGGTAAGTTCTACATCATCCACCAGGATATCGGGTTCAATACCTTTTTCATGGATATTCTCCTCATTGGGGGTGTAATAGTGAGCAGTAGTCACCTGTACAAACCCCTCCCCAAACTGGAAGACATCCTGCACGACTCCCTTTCCAAAGGTTTTTGTACCGATCAGGGTAGCACGATTGTTGTCCTTCATTGCAGCTGCAAAAATCTCTGCTGAGGAAGCCGACCCTGCATTGGTGAGGATGACGATTGGGAGGTCCAGCGGAACTTCAGGATCCCCACTGGAGATGTACCGCTGGTCCCGTTTTGTTCCCTTCTTTCCTTGGATGGTGACCAATGTCTTCCCTTCCTCCAGGAAGATGTTTGCCGCTTGCATGGCTCCATCCACAGCCCCTCCTCCATTGTTACGCTCATCGATTATAAGGCCAACGATGTCCTCTTCCATAAGCTTCTGAACATGTTCAAGGAGTTGTTTCCCTGTCTGGGGAGTGAATTCAGAAAGAATGATGTATCCAATATCACCTTCGAGGATGCCGCTATCAACGGTGGGAGTGGTGATCATCTCCCGCACAAGAGTCAGGTCAAAAGAGGTTCCACTCCTGTAGACGGTAATGGTGACCGTGGTATTGGGCTCACCGCGAAGAAGCATACTTGCCTCATAACTGGTTAACTCATCTACTGCTTCCCCCTCGATATGACTGATCAAATCTCCGGCACGTAAGCCCGCCCGCTGGGCAGGGGACCCTGGGAACGGAGAGACGATGGTGATCATGTAGGTGGATGGATCACTGGGATCCTTGCTTTCAGGAGCTGGTTTGTTGAGGTAGGTTCCGATGCCCCCATACACACCTGATGTTTCTTCCTGGTACTCCTTCGCCTCGGTAGGCGGTACATAGAAAGAATAAGGATCATCGAGACTGGCGACCAGTGCCGTGGCAAGGTCATTGAACATTTTCTCTTTGTCGACTTCATCGATATAAATGGAATCCACGTAGCGGTACAACCGCTCCAAGGAGGCCATATCAAATGAGATTTGGTCTGCTCCTGATTCCTGGGAGGGATAGCCACCCGATAACGGAGAAGCAAGGACCTGCTCCACCGAGCCCCCTGCGAAGAGGGGAAGAATCATCAACAGTACTATGAAACTTAGGCTGAGCCTGCGGGTATATCTGCTTTTCATATACAGAATATACAGCATTCAAGGGAAATCGGCTAGGTTGTCGAGTATTGACCACACCAGCGCGGCACATTACACTTGCCCCATGACCTTATTCATCGAATTTCCCAATTGGATTTCGCCGGAAATCATACCCGGTCTGCCCTTCAGATGGTATGGTCTGATGTACGTGGTCGCTTTCAGTGTCGCCTACTTGATGATCCGTCTCCAGGCAAGAAAGGGTGAAATTGCAATCGATGCTGACCAAACACTGGATTTGGTGTTGTATTGTGTGATTGGCTTGATTCTGGGAGCGCGTTTGTTCAGTGTTCTCTTCTACGATGGTTCCTTCTATTATTGGACGCACCCATGGATGATCTTCTGGCCTTTTAGGGGAGGGAAATTCATCGGACTTCCCGGCATGAGTTATCATGGCGGGTTGGTAGGGGCCGTTATCGGAGGCTGGTTGTACAGCAGGCGTTACAAGCTCTCCTTTTTTTCCATTGCCGATACGGTGGCCTATGCAGTTCCACTCGGTTATACCTTTGGACGTTTGGGCAATTTTATCAACGGTGAACTCTTTGGAAGGGTCTCTACCAAACCTTGGGCAATGGTTTTCCCTGATGCTCCATCCTTTTCGACCAATTATGCATGGGTACGTGAGATAGCTGACCAGCTGGGTATAGCCTATGAAAGTGGGGCTATGGTAAACCTGCCCAGGCATCCCAGCCAGCTTTATGAAGCCTTGTTTGAAGGTATAGTGCTTTTTCTGTTCCTCTGGTTTGTGATCAGGCCAAGAAGGGAGAAGCATCCTGCAGGGTTCGCTTTGGTGTGGTATACCGCAGGATACGGGTTTGTTCGCTTTTTCATTGAATATTTCAGGGCTCCTGATGAGAACCTGGGGTATATCATTGCCCTTGGCAGGGAGTCGGACAATATTGCCCTCTTGCAATCCTTTTTCAATTTTTCCATGGGCCAGCTCTTCTGCCTGGCCATGATTGTTTCAGCAGGTATCTTCGCCGTTTTCCTGAAACGACGAGAAGGAGTCAAGCATGTCAGTAATTAACGAACGGGTTGAAAAACTCCGTTCCCTCATGAATAAGCATAACCTTGATGGGTGGATTATCAATGGGACCGATCCACATCAAAGTGAATATGTGTGTGAGCGATGGAGGAGCCGCGCTTGGATAAGTGGCTTTACCGGAAGTGCAGGAATGGTCATCATTACCCGGAAGGATGCACTTCTTTGGGTCGATTCGCGCTACTTCATTCAAGCTCAACAGCAGATTGAGGGAACCTGTTTCCAGATGATGAAGATCGACACCCCTTCGTTCCCTGACCCCAGTACTTATTTGAAGGAACATCTCCAGAAGGACAGTAAGATAGGAATTGATAAAGCCACGTTGACCATACAGGGTGAGCAAGATTTGCAAAGAGCCTTCGGTGGAGACTTGGTACTGGTTCCTTCAGATGATCTGTTGGATCTTATCTGGCAGGACAGAAGTGCGGTGCCTGCAAAGCCGGTGACATCTCTTCCTGATGATATTGCCGGGTTCTCACGTAGTCAGAAGCTCGCCATGGTTCGATATGCCATGGTGCAGAAAGGTGCCTCCTATACAGTAATTTCTTCCTTGGATGACATTGCCTGGATAACCAATCTCAGAGGAGATGATGTTCCCTATAGTCCTGTCTTCCTTGCTTATCTTGTAGTGGGGAAGACTGACGCTTGGCTGTTCACCAATCCAGGAAGGTTTACGGATGAACTCACCCAGGATGTAAGTGAAGATTTCACCATTCATCCTTATGAAGATGTGGTTCCTACACTTAGGAGTGTTTTGAAAGAGGATGATGTTCTCTACTGCAATCCTGAGAAGATCAATCTCCTTGTTGCAGAGACCTTCGGAGATTGTGAAACGATCACCGGTCTTGATTTCACCACTGACTTGAAGGCTTGCAAGAATGATACCGAGATGGAAGGGATGCGCAAAGCACATCTGCTTGATGGGGTAGCCTTGGTCAATTTCCTCGCCCGTCTCGATACCAAGCATGGACGCTATACAGAAATTGCCATCTCCGACCTTCTTAAGGAACAGAGGTTGCGCAATCCTGATTGTATTGGAGAATCTTTCTCTCCCATCAGTGGATGGGCAGAACATGGGGCAATGTGCCACTACAGTGCAACAGAAGAGAGCAATTCGGTGGTTGAAGGAAGTGGGCTGCTCGTCCTCGACACTGGAGGGATGTATACCTTTGGAACGACCGATGTAACCCGGACGATTCTCTTCGGTGAACCCACTGAGGAGCAGATCAGGGATTATACGTTGGTGTTGAAAGGCAATCTTGCCATAGCATCTGCACGTTTCCCCGAGGGAACCTGCGGTTATCAGTTGGATGTCCTGGCAAGGCAGTTCCTTTGGCAGCAGGGATTGAGTTACTTCCATGGTACCGGCCACGGTATCGGCTTCCGTCTCAATGTCCATGAGGGACCTCATTCGATCAGTCCGAAACCTCTCTCTGTCCCTCTGAAAAAAGGTATGGTGGTCAGTGATGAACCAGGCCTCTACAAAGAGGGTCGGCATGGAATTCGAATTGAGAACATTGTAGCGGTCAGGGAGGATGTGAAAACAGAATTTGGCCAATTCCTGAGCTTTGAGGTCTTGACCATTTGTCCGTTTGAACGCAGATTGATAGACAAGAACCTGCTTTCAGCCCAAGAGATAGCTATGGTGGATGCATATCATCGCTGGGTGTATGAAGAGCTGAAACATCTGGTGGATACCACTGCGATGGAATATCTAAAGGGTGCAACAAAGCCCCTCTAGGTTTGGTTTGAGATGGAAATTACAAGGAGTTATACATAATGGTTGATGCATTGAAAAAAATGGGAAAGATTTCCCGCAAAGGTCCAGTAGTCTTGGTCATCATGGATGGCGTAGGCTTTGGGAAATACAAGGAAGGCGATGCAGTTGCCTCTGCATTGACTGGAACGCTGAACAAGCTGTACAAGACAAATCCCTGGACCAAGCTCAAGGCCCATGGTACTGCTGTCGGCCTCCCCTCAGATGATGATATGGGTAACAGTGAGGTAGGCCACAACGCAATGGGTTGTGGAAGGGTTTTCGCCCAGGGTGCAAAACTGGTCAATGCTTCCATATCGACAGGTGCCATGTATGAGGGCCCTACATGGAAGAAGCTGATCAATAATGCAAAAGAGAAGCAATCCACTCTCCATTTCATCGGGTTGCTGAGTGATGGGAATGTGCACTCCCACATAGACAACCTCAAGGCAATGATCCTCCAGGCAAAAAAGGAAGGTGTATCCAAGGTGCGTGTGCATGCACTACTCGATGGAAGAGATGTCGGTGAACGTAGTGCCCTCGATTACTTCGATCCTTTTGAAGAGTTCCTTGCAGGCATCAATGAGGAAGGTTTTGATGCAAGGATTGCCAGTGGTGGTGGAAGAATGGTTATCACCATGGACCGATACAATGCCAACTGGAATATGGTCAAGAAAGGTTGGGAAACCCATGTACTGGGTGAAGGACGAATGTTTGACAGTGCTCATGAGGCTATTACTGTACTCCGTGAAGAGACAAAGGCAATCGACCAGGACCTGCCTCCCTTTGTTATTGCAAAGGACGGCAAGCCGGTGGGAACCATCGAGGATGGGGACAGCGTCATTCTCTTCAACTTCCGTGGAGACCGTGCTCTTGAGATTACCAAGGCATTCGAGGCTGAGGAGCTCACCGAATTTGACCGCAAGCGTCATCCTAAAGTCGAGTATGCAGGGATGATGGAATATGATGGGGACTTGCATGTCCCTGCCCAGTTCCTGGTGACCCCCCCGGCAATAGACAAGACTCTTGCCGAGTATCTCTGTGCCTCAAAGGTGAAGCAGTTTTCCATCAGTGAGACCCAGAAGTTCGGGCATATAACCTACTTCTTCAATGGGAACAAGAGTGGCAAATTCGATGATTCCCTTGAAGAGTATGTAGAAATCCTGAGTGATATCGTCCCCTTCGAGGAACGGCCCTGGATGAAGTGTGCTGAGATTGCTGACCGTGTCATCGATGAGGTTGAAAGCGGTAAGTGGGACTTCATCAAACTGAACTTCCCCAATGGCGACATGGTTGGCCATACCGGTAACTATCAGGCTGTTGTCTGCTCGATGGAAGGTCTTGACCTGCAGATTGGCCGGATTTACAAGTCGGTCATGGAAGCAGGTGGCGTGATGGTGATCACAGCCGACCATGGAAATGCTGATGACATGTTTGAGCATGCCAAGGATGGCAGTGTGAAGTACAAGGAGAATGGTGACCCTCAGCCCAAGACCAGTCACTCACTCAATCCTGTTCCATGCATCATCTGTGACAGCAACTATCAGGGAGAGTATGAGACAGAGCTCAAGAGTGGGCTTGGGATCAGCAGTATTGCAGCGACCTGTATGAATCTGCTCGACTTTGAGGCCCCAAGTGAGTATGATCCAAGTATTATCACTGTGAAATAAGTATTTCTTTGGTATCATGAAACAGGGCCCTCGGGCCCTGTTGTGCTTTTAAAGGGAGGAAACAATGGAATATAAGGCATTTGGAAAAACCGGACATACCTCAAGCAGGGTACTCTTTGGAGCTGCTGCTTTTTGGGATGTAAGCCAAAGGGAAGCTGATAAGACGTTGGGTCTTTTGCTCGATAATGGGATCAACCATATCGATACCGCTAGGAGCTACGGAGATGCTGAGTTACGCATTGGTCCCTGGATGAAAGAACATCGTTCATCTTTTTTCCTGGCTTCAAAAACCAATAAACGTACCAAGGAAGAGGCTCTGGTGGAGTTGCAGGAGACCCTCACCCGTCTCCAGACCGATTATCTTGATTTGTGGCAACTTCACTATCTTGTGGAACCGGATGAGTGGAAGACCACGATGAGCGAGGGGGGAGCCTTGGAGGCTGCCATTGAAGCGAAAGAACAGGGATTGGTCCGTTTCATTGGCGTAACAGGGCATGGGGTTGAAGCCCCTTCAGCACATCTGAGAAGTCTGGAAGTCTATGATTTCGATTCAGTCCTCCTTCCTTACAACTATACCATGATGCAGAATTCGCTCTACAGGGAACAAACCCAGAAGCTTTTTGAGGTATGCAAGGAGAGGGATATTGCAGTGCAGACCATCAAGAGCCTTGCACGGGGAGAGCTTGGGGACAAGGAGAAGATGTATGCCACTTGGTATGATCCTCTTACCGATGAGGATTCCATCCAGAGGGCAGTTCATTGGGTTCTTTCCAATGAGCAGGTGTTCCTCAATAGTACTGGAGATATTCGCATCTTGCCGCATATCCTCAAGGCAGCACAGGAGGCAATCAGGAAGCCAAGTGATGAAGAGATGGAAACTTTGGTGAAGAAAGAGATGATAACACCGCTATTTAGCTAAATCTATGTCCAGATGTGGTACGTCCTGGTAACCATGATCAGGGTACTTGTCCCTGCAACGTAGAGCGCCAGGCCAAGGAAGTTGAACAAGGTGTTCTGGCTGATGGTTACCATGGCGTTTCCCACGATCATCAAGATGAATGACAGACAGCGTGAAAAATTCTGTCTGCTGAAGTGCTCTTCAAACATGATAATCAGAAAGGTTGCCACTGCCAGTACATTGATCAGAATACAGATACCCAAGAAGAGCCTGTTGGTGACTTTTGCTTCCCATAGATAGGAAGGGCTGTTGACCGATACCGGAACAAGAATGGAGAGCATCAAGGCACTGGCAGCACCGAAGAAGGAGTACTGCCAAAGTTTTACTGGGTTGATGGTCTGTTGGAAAATGCCGGAAGCAAGAAAGAGAAATGATGAGAACAGCAGGGAGAAATGGTAGATAATTGAGATGGCCATTGGGCTGATGATGAAAATCTGCGTGAGTGCCTGATATGCAGGGAGAATTTTCACATTCCCCAAGCTGATCGTAAGAAGCAACAGGGGGAGTACCCGTGCCTCAGCCCCAATGTTGGCCCTATAGAAAAAACAGAGCAACAGTGCTGCAATCAAGGCAACCCAGAGATGGAGCAAGGAAGGAAGAAGGTGGGATTGGGCTGTGGACCAAACGCCCTGTTGTTGCTGCAACGAGCTCACCATTGCATGGATAATCGTAATGGAGAGCATCAGGGTAATGACCGATTGGATTCCCAGAAATACGAAGCGCAGATTCTTTCCCATGGCGTCTTACTGGATGTCCCGGTAGGCACTTTCAAGCAGTACCCCCATCCGGTGGCAGGTATACGTAGCTCCAAAAGCAGCAATGTAGGAATCAATGAGAATTCCCAGACCATTAAGTATCGGCATAAGGGCTACCAAGGTCATTTCAGCACCATAAAGATCAATCTTCAGGAATTGCAGGGCTATGATGGAGATGAAGAAAACCTCATAACCAAGATACAGGGGACTGGCAAAGGAGAACATTGCACTGGTAAGTGCAACGATGAGAATGACCTTGTCGGTAGGCATTGTTGCCGTTGCGGCATACAACAGGCTGAGAATGCTCAAGGTCGCAATCATAGCCGACCCTCCCCTCCCGATAAGCGTGTAGAGTGGGAAGGCGGTAGCACTAACCCGTTTTTGACATCCAAGATTATGTCTGGAGAGTGGAATGCTGATAGGGGTGGAGAAAAAGATACTTCCACTGAAGAGCGCTGCTAATGCTGGAGCCAGCATTCGGTAGAGAACCTGATATGGATTTACCTTGAATCGGGTGGCAATGGCAAACAGCAAGGGCAGTATCAAGACAAGTACGGCAAACGTGGAACCAAGCAACATCAGCAGGAATCTTCCGGCAACAAAGATGGTTCCTTCCTGTTGCAGGTGGCTGAACCAGTAGGAAGCAGCAAAGAAGACAAAGAGATGGCCTAGGATGGCAAACGACCGGGTCAGGCGGAACATCGTCTCACTCAAGGAGTTCATCGTTACATAGGCCGGTCGGATTACCTCAACATTCGGCTTCAGGAAGTATCCAAAAACCAAGGCAATGATAATTACTGGAAGCAGGAAACTTTCAGCACTTGCCAATGTGTAGAATGGATTGATCGGGAGCAATGATTCAAAGAGTGTGGACAAGGATTGCGGCGCAAGGACTGAAAGGGACGTTGCATCAGACCCTGCGCTGCTGCTTGCTGGGAAGTAGGTGGGGAATACCCTGAACACTGCAGCTCCAGAAATGGGGAGCAACAATGTGGAGAATAGACTCCAGAGGATGGTCGTCCGACTGAAGACAAATCCTTTACTATCCTTTCTCAGGGAAGCAATACCCGAAGAAAATCCAAAGAATACCAAGGGAATCAAGACGAAACCACCCAATTGTACCAACAGGGCAGTGATGGTGTACATCAGCTGCTGGAAAACAGTCGAATCCCCGAATAATAGGGTTGTAGCCAGCGCCAAGGCTGTTGCAGCTAGATAACTAATCCACGTCTTCATAGTATCCAAGAGTATCTTAACAACTCTGGCAAGTCAATCAAACCGTAGGGATTACCCTAAAAGCCGATCAAGTTTATAGAGTGCTTCCGTCTCTGCCTCCATCAAGGTCTTTACATACCCCTGTGCATTGGCCATCCCCTTATGGATTGCAAGGGAGAGAGCGGAAAGATAGATAATCTCTTGCATTGCCTCCTTGGTATACCATGTCACCCCTTGGTGTTCATTGACTTGGGCGTATGACCTGAGAGAAGGATCTTCAAGCAGTGTGGCCAGGATCTTCCTTGGGTCATCCTCACTGTCGTCGACCATGTACGCACTGGCAGCTAGGATGGCTGCACTATGGCAAGCCTTTCTTGCAAGTTCCTGTTCAAAACCAGCCTCACACAGTTGCTTGGAGAAGAAACGGTAGAGCAACAGCTTGTCACTTGCCACCATTGCATCGCTTATGGTTGCATCCTCGCTGAGGAAGGGCTTCAGGAAAAGTGCTGCAGCCATGACTGATCCCATCTCATCAAGAATTCTGGTTCCTTGCATGAAGAGCCTGCTCTCTTCCTTGCTGAAGAGAGTACTCATTCTCTGGATTTCCTCAAGCATGGAACTTGGACTTATTTCACGGGGAATGGAGGGTAGTGACTTTCGAGCCTCAGGGTGTAGGTTTTCCACAACTGCCGAGAGGTGTGTATATGCTTCTGCCAACAAAAGAATAAGGGTACGCTCTGTTTTACTGGTGGCTTTTCCCTCCATCATTCGTTTGATCTGCTTGTGGAAGGAAGGAGAAAGGAAATGATCCATTGCCTTGAAGACTGGTTTGAGCCTGAGTGCAAGGATTTCCTGTTCAAAGTTTGCAATGCCTGAATCTCCCATCTGTTCATACAGGGCAGAGTAGACTCCATCAGTGTCCTCAACTTCCCGGATGTTCAGGTATACCTTGGTCTCAAACCCACGGAGGTGTACAAAGAATCCTTCGTCGAAGACCTTGAGGGAAGGTTTCATATAGGTCAGGCCATCGCTGAAAGAGTCCATGATAACGTACCGCCTTCCTCCCACCGTCAGGGTCAAAGCCTCGGCAAGGCTGACTTCCTCAAGGTGCTTCTCCCCGTTTGATTTCTTTACTTTTGGGGCAGAGGATTTTATCCATCCTTCCACCACTTCATACTGGTTGTTGTATAGGACCAAGACCCGTTCATGTTCTGTTCCATTCACGTAGCAGAATGCAGACTGTTGCACCTCCCCATCACGGTAAAGATCGAAGAGCTGGAAATTGTCAACGCCACTGAAAAGGTATCGTTTCTTCAGGAGTGGGAAGATCCTTCGATAATGTTCCCCTATCAAGTATTCGTTGGGTTTCTCATCCCAATATGCACGGCGGTATTCCATCCCGTATTTTTCCCGGTACCCTTCAACCTGCCCGTGGCCGAACATGGGAAGCCCCGGCATGGTTACCAGCAAGGTACATACACCGAAGTACTTGTCCCCATCCCCAAACTGGGCGATGGCAGTTTCCTCATCTGGGTTGTTCATGAAGTTCACGAATCGTTTAAGGATCTCAGGGTCGAAGTTGAGCGTATTCTTGATAGTCTCACGATACTTCTGGTTTTCCTGGTTCTTGAGCATGTTCATAAATGCGCTGTTATACACGCGATGCATTCCAAGTGTGCGGACAAAGTATCCTTCCATCATCCAGAATGCTTCTGCAAGCAACAGTGTATCAGGCAATTCCTCATTGATCCTGTCCACCACCTCTCGCCAGAACTCCTTGGGGATTTGACGGTTGAACTCAGCCTCATCCATACCATACTGGGCACGCCCGGCGATATCCCCTCCGTGGCCCGGTTTAGGATACCATAGTCGTTGGATGTGTTTCTTTGCCAATGTCATTGCAGCATCAAAGCGAATGATGGGAAAGTTGCTGGCAACATGCTTTATCTGTTGATAGACAGCCTCCCGTGTTGCCGGGTTGAGGAAATCCAGCTGTGCAGTATCGTTCCAGGGCATCGATGTACCATCATTACCATGGAAGATGTAGGTGGTGTTCCCATTTCTCAGATCCCTTCTCCTGAAGGTTACTGCAGCATCACTGCGATCGTAGTAATGGTCCTCCAGCTTGATCTCAACATCCGGGTGCGAAGAGAGGTTTGGCCCATCATAGGTATAGGAAGGGAAAGGTGGATAACTTTGCTGGATGAAAAAGTCGCTGTGCTCAAAGACCCAATCCCCGTCGATTCCACAATGGTTTGGAACCATGTCACTGGCAAGCCTGATGCCTCGGCTGGCACACCGCTTTCGAAGGTTGTCCAAGGCAGGCCATCCCCCGATGACCTCTGCAATCTCGTAATTTTTCAAGGAGTATGCGGAGGCTTCCGCATCAGGATTGCCACAGAGGTTCTTGATTTTCTTGCTTGCGGTGCTTCTTTCCCATAGACCGATAAGCCAGAGTGCAGTGAAGCCCCTCGTTGCAATATGATCGAGCTCTCGATCAGGAATCTTATCCAAGGTATCAATAGGGTATTCATACTCCTTGCTCAGCTGGTCCAGCCATACAAGGGTGGATTTGGCTAACATGATTACATTTGGCATCCAATTCCGGTCGGTAGTGAATGCCTCCTGCTCCTGGTCATAGAGGGTATAGTCGGGTACGACCATAACCGGGCTTCCCCCATCTCCCGGGAAGTGTGGCTTCTCTTCTTCCTTGACCACATCGATTGCTTTCAGGAGCAACTCCTTCAAGCGTTGGGGAATCAGTTCTCCCCAGTTTTCTATGATGAAGGAGATTTGGTCGGTCAGGGAATCGGGATAAAGCTTTGCCGGTCTGGTGAGGAAGGAGAAAATGTCCTCGTCACTGTTGGTCATTGATGCACTGGAGAGGGTATACCCTCCCATCAAAGCGGTGAGTGCCTGGGCAGCCTTGGGAAAGGAGAGTCCTTCCGGGGCAAGGAATGGTTTGGTTGCCTTCATGAGTGCAGGGTTTTCCTGCATGACCTGATGGATGAAATATCCCCTGAGAGACTCTTCATAGAAGTATTCAAGTGGCAGACCCTGCTCGACCAAGAGGGGGGAAGGGAATTCCTTCATGTAGAAGGCAAGCACTTCCTGGGCTGCGTGGTTCTTGTTGACCAATGTGGTCAAGCGGGTAAAGAAATCAGGTTCACTGTAGCTTAGGTAGTGGGAAAGAACACTCTGGTAGAGTTGATGCAGGACGGCCGAGGCAAGGAGTTTTGCCGAAGAGACCCAGTCATTTCCTCCCTTTGCTTTTACCTTCGTATTGAAAAGGTATGCGAGTTCAGTTGCCTGCTTATAGAGATCTCCAAGGTCGGCATCTGACGGAAACAACGCTGGAAAAAAATCAATTTCAGTCCTTGTGCGAACTGAAATACGAAAATCACGTGTAATCAAATCACGCCTCCCTGAGGGTGGTTGTATCCCTGGTAGTGGTACTCCAAGTATATCACGAGTGGCCATGGTTGTAACCACTTTCTTGGGAATTGGCTACTGTTAGACTAATGTATTTGTGACAGGAAGAGTAGAAATATCATCTATAAGCATTTGTTTTGCTGAATCAAGAATCAAGGGAAGAGAAATCTCTTCTTCTGGGGAGAAGCGTTGCAATACAAAGGAGGAAACGGTTCCATGCCTTGGTCTCCCGATTCCTATGCGGAGTCGGATGAACCCGTCGTCCTTGATATGGCTCTTGATTGACTTCAATCCATTGTGCCCTTGCAAGCCTCCGCCACGCTGCATCCTGATTGTCCCAAAGGGAAGCTCCAGATCGTCATGGATGACCAGGACTTCCTGTGCTGTATAGGAGAAGAAATCCATACAGGATCGAACTGATTTGCCGCTTTCGTTCATGTAGGTATGTGGCTTAAGCAACCTGATTCCCCCATCCTGGGCAATCAGCCCATTGAATTTCTGTGTCCATGGGAGTGTTGGGTACATATGATCACAAACCATCCAGCCTACATTGTGCCGGGTTTTCTCATACGCTTTGCCAGGGTTGCCGAGAAATACCAGAAGTTTTACCATACCTTATCATACGGACAAACAGAAGGAGAGAAAAGGTGTACATACTGGTAACCTATGTTCCTGATTCTCATCTTGAGCAGGTGAAAGAGGCTCTCTTCAAAGCAGGAGCTGGAAAGATGGGCTCTTATGATTCCTGTTGCTACCAGAGCCAAGGAACCGGCCAATTTCGTCCATTGAAAGGCTCATCTCCCTTCATTGGGCAGGTAGGGGAGCTTGCACAAGAGCCGGAGTGGCGTCTAGAATTGGTGGTTGATGAAGAATTTGCTGCCCCGGTGGTGGATGCGCTCTTGGAAAGTCATCCCTACGAGGTCCCTGCTTATCATCTGATCCCGGTCTTGACCCTTGATGGGTTGAGCGACGAATAGGAGCCCCTATGGCAAAGACAGTTTCCCAGATCAATGAGAAAATCAAGAAAGGCACGGTTGTCGTGGTCAGTGCGGAAGCCTTTACCGCGATGGCAAAAGAGAAAGACCTAAAAGAACTCAGTGAAGAGGTGGATATCGTAACCACAGCCACCTTTGGTCCTATGTGCTCCAGTGGAGCAATCATCAATTTCGGACACTGGTCTCCCGGTATCCGTATGGAGGAGATTACCCTCAATGGGGTGAATGCCTATGAGGGCCTTGCTGCAGTGGACACCTACATAGGTGCAACCAGTGAATCCAAGTTTGATGCTACCTACGGTGGTGCGAATGTTATCGAGGAGTTGATCGATGGCAAGGATGTGCGTCTGCATGCCAGGGGGAAAGGAACCGATTGCTATCCCACCAAGGAGATTGATACCTATATCAACAAGGATACCATCAACGAGTTCTATCTCTTCAATCCCCGAAACGCCTACCAAAACTATGCAGCAGCAACCAACAGCACGAACCGGATCAGGTACACTTATATGGGCAGCCTTCTTCCCAGGTTCTCGAACGTAACCTACTCCACCAGTGGTGAACTGAGTCCCTTGCTGAATGATCCCTACCTGAGAACCATTGGTCTTGGAACCCGGATTTTCCTCGGTGGAGGAGAGGGGTATGTGGTATGGAACGGGACTCAGTTCCATACCAGACGGGAGCGTACCCCAGAAGGTATTCCCACCATGCCGGGGGCAACCCTTGCAGTCATAGGGGATGCAAAACAGATGTCGAGGGAGTATATCCGCTCTGCCTACTATGAGAAGTATGGTGTCTCGATGTTTGTCGGTATCGGTATTCCCATACCGGTACTTGATGAGAAAATGGCAGCCCATCTCGCTATCTCAAATGAGAAGATCATCACCAATATTCTCGACTACGGGCAGGATGGGCACCCATCAGTCGGGACCTGTTCCTATGCCCAGCTTGCCAGTGGATCTGTCACCTTGAGTGATGGAAAGGAAGTAAAGACAGCTCCCCTCTCTTCCCTAGCCAAGGCACGGGAGATTGCCGATGTCTTGGCTTCCTGGATCAAGGAGAAACGATTCTTCCTCTCTGAGCCAGTGCATACGTTCCCAACTGACAGTTTTGTAAAACCTTTGGTGCCTCGTGAAGGAGGTGAGAAATGAAAAAGCGATATGCCTTGCGCTTCTCTCCCACCTTGGTGGAGCAACCTATTGTAAGCAAGCTTGCCCGATCCTACGATGTGGACATCAATATCCTCAACGCGGATGTTGCCAGTGGTCGTGGGGGGAAGCTCATTGTTGAGTTGAGTGGAACCGAGCAAGACTTGGATGCGAGTGTCATTTATCTCGGAGAGATCGGAGTTGTCGTCTCTGAGATGGTCAAGGAGCTGCTCTTCAACCAGGATGGGTGTATTGACTGCGGGGCTTGCACGGCTGTCTGTTCCTCCGGTGCCTTATGGATGGATTCTGAGGCAAAGCTGCAATTTGATGTATCACATTGTGTTGTGTGTGGGCTCTGTGTCCATGCCTGTCCAATGCGCCTGTTTGAGGTATCACACGAACGGGAGGCTTAGAATTGTACCAAAGGAGAGCCTATCGCCAGAGCATGGGGTCCACCCGTTTCTCTTCATTCTCCCTTTCTGTAGGGGAGAGTGATGTTTGGATTGGATTCCAGGGGCCTGCCGATAAGGGCTCCCTACAGGCTGAAACGACAACCCTTTTAAGACGACTGAGAAGGGAGCTTCTCGACTATGGGGACCCCCAGCTGTTTACCAGCTTTGTTCCCTTGCAACCGAGGGGAGACCTTTCTGTGTTGCTGCAGCGTATGTTTGATGCAGGGAAACGTTCAGGCACTGGCCCTTTTTCCAGTGTGGCGGGGGCAATCGCCGAACGCATTGGCAGGCATCTCAAGGACCGGTTTGGTCTCTTGGAGATTGTTGTTGAAAATGGTGGCGATTTGTATATTGATGTCCAGAAACCTCTTCCTGTGCAGATTTTTGCACCAACCAGTATACTTTCAGGGAAGCTTTCCATCATTGTTGATCCTTCCTATGGTCCCATGGGAGTCTGTACCAGTTCAGGAAAGATTGGGCACTCAATAAGTTTCGGCAAGGCTGATGCTGTTATGGTTGCATGCAAAGATGCTGCCCTTGCGGATGCGTATGCGACTGCCTACTGCAATCGTGTCTCCGGGAAAGAGGATGTGGGGAAGGTGTGCGAAGCACTTACAAAGCAGGAAGCAGTCCTCTCCGCTGTAGTGATATTTGAAGACACATTGGCCGTGGGTGGCCTTTTGGAGGTAGGTACCTGACATGGATAGGAAAGAATACTTGCAGGTGTTGCTTGAAAAGAGAATCGTGCTCCTGGATGGGGCTATGGGTACCATGATTCAAAAGCAGGGATTGCAGGTCGAGGATTATACCCTGGAGGATATTTCGGCCCCTGGCTGTAATGAATTTCTCAACCTCAGTAGGGGTGATGTCATTTATCAGATTCACCAAGAGTACTTATCCTCTGGTGCCGACATCATCGAGACCAACACCTTCTGCGCAAATGCATTCAATCTTGCGGAGTATGGCCTATCAGGAGAGGTGGGACCCATCAACCTGGCTGCCTGTGAAATTGCACGTGAGGCAGCGGCGGACTATGAAGCAACCCATGACGGGTATGCCTTTGTTGCAGGGGTTCTTGGTCCTACCAACCGTTCACTCTCCTTCTCTGAGAAGGTAGAAGACCCAGCCTATCGACAAAAAGACTTTTCCTCCTTTTTGGAGATGTATCGTGAACAAGTGCGTGCACTGCTGCAAGGAGGGGTAGACCTCCTCCTCATCGAGACGGTCTTCGATACCTTGGTGGCAAAAAGTGCCATCATTGCATGTCTGGAAGAGATGGAAGCACAGCAGAGGACCATTCCTCTGATGGTAAGTGTAACCTTCAGTGACCAGAGTGGAAGGACGCTCAGTGGGCAGACCCTGGAGGCCTTTGTGGCAAGCCTTGTCCCCTTTCCCCTTTTCAGCCTGGGACTCAACTGTTCCACCGGGCCGAAGGAGATGCTTCCTCTTATCGAGAAACTCTCGGGGCTTTGTCCCTTCTATGTCAGTGCCCACCCCAATGCAGGATTCCCGGACAAGGAAGGAAATTATCAGCTGCAGGCACAGCAGATGGCAAAAGAGCTTGCCCCTGCCTTGCAAAAAGGATATCTGAACATTCTCGGTGGATGTTGTGGGACCACCCCTGTTCACATCAAGGCATTGAAGGAAGCCTCTGCTCAGGCTGTGGTTCGACAGCTGCCTTCGATAGCTTCTTCCCTGGCCTTGAGTGGGATGGATGCCGTGCAGGAAAAAGAAGGTGAAATCCTTCTGGTTGGAGAGAGAACCAATGTTGCCGGTTCGAGAAAGTTTGCCCGCCTGATCAAGGAAGAAAAGTGGGAGGAAGCTCTCCAGATCGCCCGGGAGCAAGTAGCCCATGGCTCTTCTGTCCTGGATCTCTGTATGGATGCATCCATGCTTGATGCTGAGAGGAGTATGAAGAACTTCCTACGCTATATCGCGAGTGATCCCTCAGTGGCAAAGGCAGCAATCATGATCGACTCATCAGATTGGGAGGTTGTCTGCTCCGCACTGGGAGAGGTCCAGGGACGAGGGATCGTTAACTCAATCAGTCTGAAAGAGGGAGAGGAAACATTCATTTCCCATGCCAAGCACATTGCCCGCTATGGTCATGCAATGGTGGTCATGTTGTTTGATGAAGAGGGACAGGCCGCTACCTATGAACGTAAGATAGCCATTGCAAAGAGGAGCTATTCCCTGCTTCATCAGGCAGGGATCAGGGATGAGGATATTATCTTCGATGCCAATGTTCTCTCTATTGCCACCGGTATCGAAGAGCACGATACCTATGCCCGCGATTTCATTCTTGCCACCCGGGAACTCAAGCGGCTTTATCCGAGGTGCCATACCAGCGGAGGCGTGAGCAATCTCTCCTTCTCCTTCCGTGGGAATGATGCACTTCGCTCTGCTATGCATGCCATCTTGTTGGAGTTGGCCGACCTTGATATGGCAATCATCAATCCTGCAAGTCTTATTGATGTTCAAACATTGAACAAGGATGTTCGTTCCACTATTGAACATGCTCTTATGGCAGATGGGGGTGATCTGGCAGATATCAGGGCTGAACTGATCAATCTCGCCCTGACCATGCAGAGTGAGGACACTCCCAAGAAGAAGGTTGCACCTCGCTCTGAGCGAAGTGCTTCTGATCGGCTCTATGATGCAGTGGTAGCAGGGGACCATACCTATCTCTCCCAGGACTTGGAGGCAATGAAAGAAGAAAATCCTCTCTCCTTGGTGGAAGGTCCCTTGATGGATGGCATGAAGGAGGTGGGTCGTCTCTTTGGGAAAGGAAAGTTGTTCCTACCCCAGGTGGTGCGGAGTGCAAGGACAATGAAGCTTGCGGTTGATATCCTCCAGCCACGTATTACTGCCTATTTAGCGAAGAACTTGCATGAAACAAGGAATCAAAAGAAACTTGCTGTCCTTGCTACGGTCAAGGGCGATGTGCATGATATCGGCAAGAATATTGTTGCGCTCATTCTTACCTGCAATGGCTTTGAAGTCATTGACCTCGGGGTGATGGTACCGTCAGCAGATATTTATGATGCAGCCATCAAATACCAGGCAGACATTGTCGGCCTGAGTGGTTTGATCACACCATCCCTGAAGGAGATGGAGAGGGTCATCTCCCTATTCGAGGAGCGGGGGGCCAGCATTCCCATCTTTGTAGGAGGGGCAACCACGAGTGAGATCCATACCGCGGTGAAGCTTTCAGTACGCTACTCGAATCCTGTCATTCAGACAAAAGATGCTTCTGCCATGGCCTTGGCGGCTAATGAAGTGGTAGGGCCCAACCGTCTTGCATTCTTTCATGAAGTACATGAGCATTACCGCCAACTCAGGGAGAATCATCAGGATGTAAAAGAGGAGAAGAGTTCCTCCGTTGCTGTTGGATATGCTTTTTCCTTGGAAAGCAGTGAGCAAAAGAGCGTGGGAACGAAGGCAAAAACCTATGGGGTGAATACGCTGAAAGACATTCCTCTCGCTGATTTGGTTGATCTTATCAACTGGAACATGTACTGCGCTGCATGGAAGGTTCCTCCTTCCAGTGAAGAGGGAGTAAGACTCATCAAACAAGCGAAAGCACTTCTGGAAGAGGAGAAGATTCGTCTTCTCTTTGAGCAAGGATGCAGGATTGTCTATGGGGTATTCCCAGCCAAGAGCGACCGATTGGCGGTACAGGTGAGTGATAAGACATTCTACTTCCTTCGAGACGAGAAGAGTGGCCTCTGTATTGCTGATATGATTGCAAAAGAGGATACGGTCGGTTTGTTTGTAACTACCAGTTCCCTTTCCTTGGCTCCCTATCTCAAGGAGCTGGGGGAGCAGGGGGATACCATGCGGCACCTTTCTGTCAAACTTCTTGCCGACCGCCTTGCCGAAGCACTTGCCGAGAAAGCGCAGCAGTTGATTGTATCCATGTGGGGGGAGCAATTGCCTTCCTACCTACGTCCAGCCCCAGGATACCCCTCCTGGAACGACCATAGTGAGAAGGGCACCCTGTTCAGCTTGCTTGATGCAACCGAGAGGATCGGGGTACAGCTTACTGAAAGTTTCGCCATGAATCCTCCCTCCTCGGTATGCGGGATGCTGATCGGAGGGGAGCATCTTCGGTATTTTGCCCTCAAGCATGTCAGTGAAGAACAGCTCTCCCTCTACGCAAAGCGGAAAAGTATAGACAGGCAGATGCTTGCCACGCTCCTCAGTGGTATGGAATACTGAAGCCATGCAAGTAATCGACATACTCAATGAGGCAAAGAAACCCCTGTTTACCTTTGAACTGGTTCCCCCTTTGAAGGGCGGAGATGTCCAGACGCTGCTGGAATCCGTGCGTACGCTCAGTGAATTCAATCCAGCATACATCAATGTAACCAACCACCAGCAGGAGGTGGTCTACGTGGAAAGGGAAGATGGGCTCCTGGAGCGGCGAACCGTGCATAAGAGACCTGGTACGGTTGCACTTTCAGCCTTGATCCAATATACATTCCAGATTCCTGTAGTGGCACACCTGATCTGCGGAGGGATGGATGCCGACCAGCTTGAGGATGCCTTGGTGGAGCTTAATTTCCTGGGCATCGAGAATATCCTTGCACTGAGGGGGGATCCTCCAAATGGGGTGAAGCGGTTTGTGCCGGTAAAAGGTGGCTATGATCACTCAAGTGATCTGGTAACCCAGATTGCTCGCCTCAACGAGGGAATCTATCTGGATAAGCAACTCCAGAATGCGCAAAAAACCCACTTCTGTACCGGCGTTGCAGGCTATCCAGAGAAGCATGGGGAAGCTCCAAACCTCACCTATGATATCCAGATGTTGAAGAAGAAGGTGGACAGTGGTGCCCAGTATATTGTCACCCAGATGTTCTTCGACAATAGTGTGTACTATCGCTTTGTTGATGCCTGTAGAAAAGAAGGCATCACTGTGCCCATCATTCCCGGAATAAAGCCCATTGGCAGTAAGCGAGATCTTGCCACCATCCCCCAGACGTTCCATGTCGATTTTCCCGATGAGCTTGTTTCTCTGGTGAATGGTGCAACAAAGCTCGCTGAAATCAGGGAGATTGGCGAATATTGGTGTATCAAACAGGCAAAGGATCTGCTCGCCCATGATGTTCCCGGTGTACATTTTTACACCCTTGGAAAGGCGGACAGGGTAGCCAAGATTGTCAGGGAAGTGTTTTAACGACTACGCTTCACTCCAATCTTCGGACAGTGCTCCGCTTCAGGGCATTTGCTGCAGAAGGGGCTGATTGGTGTACAGATGAGCTGTCCATATCGCACCAATAGTTCATTGAGAGGAATCCAGAATCTTCTTGGCATGATTCCCATAAGATCTTTCTCTGTCTGCTCCGGGGTTTTTGTCTCCACCCATCCCATTCGATTTGCAATCTGGTGAACATGGCAATCCACGCAGATAGCCTCAATCTGGAACCCCAGGTTGAGGGTGAGATTTGCGGTTTTAATGCCTACCCCAGGGAGGGAGAGCAGCGCTTGCTGGTCATTTGGAACAACTCCCCCATACTGTTCAAGGAGTATTCTGCTGATGGTTTTGATATTCCTTGCTTTGGTTTTATAGAACCCTGATGGGTAGATGGCCTTCTGGATTTCCTCTTCACTGAGATGAAGCATACCCTTTGGGTCCTTCGCGAGCGCAAAGAGTCTTGCGCTTGCATCGAGGGTCACCTCATCCTTGGTTCTCAGTGATATGATGGTAGCTATAAGCACCCGAAAGGGATCGTTCTCCCTCTCTGCAATTACCGAAACTGAGGGTAGGATACCACCCTCCTTCTCGATTGCTTGCTTGAACTGCGTGAAAACTGAATCCCAATATGCATCATCCATAGGCATTCTCCTATCATGGAAAGGTAAAATAGGCAATGATTACTTGACCTTTTTACTATTACACTCTAGCGTATTTTCATGATAATCGTACTGCAAAAGAACATTGGTGACACACAGAGGGAAGCAATCAGATCCTTCCTTGTTGAAAAGGGCTACACCGTCAAAGAAATCATTGGACAGGAAGAAACTGTCTTTGGTGCGGTGGGCCGGAGTACCGTTGACATCAGGGAAGTGGAGATGCTTGAGGGAGTGGCCAGTGTGGTACCCATCAGCAAACCCTATAAACTTGCTTCAAGGGAACTGAAGAAGGAGGACACCATTGTGTCCGTTGGCAAAGTGAAGATTGGTGGAAACCGTATTGCCATGTTTGCCGGCCCCTGTGCAATAGAGTCACGTGAGCAGATCATGAGCATTGCTGAGGCAGTACGAGATGCGGGTGCTGTCATTCTCAGGGGAGGTGCATTCAAGCCAAGAACCAGCCCCTATGCCTTCCAGGGTTTGGGAGAAGAGGGGCTGCAGTACCTCAAGGAAGCCGGTGAGACGTTCGGTATGCCGGTAACCAGTGAAATAGTGAATCCTTCAGATGCACCGATGATGGAAAAGTACATAGACATGTTCCAGATCGGGGCAAGGAACATGCAGAATTTTGAACTCCTCAAGGCTGTAGGGAAGACCGGTATGCCGGTTCTCCTGAAGCGAGGACTTTGCGCCACCATCGAGGAGTGGCTGATGGCCGCTGAATACCTGATGAGCAGTGGTACCGACCAGGTGGTCCTGTGTGAACGAGGAATTCGTACCTATGAACGGGCTACAAGGAATACCCTCGATATCTCAGCAATCCCCATGGTGCAGAAGATGACCCACTTGCCGGTCATTGGCGATCCAAGCCATGCAACAGGGGTGAGGGACATGGTTTCCCCGATGAGCCTGGCGTTGATTGCCAGTGGAGCCTCTGGTTTGATCGTTGAAGTACACAACCATCCTGAGAAAGCCTTCAGTGATGGTCCGCAATCCCTCTATCCGTCCCAGTTTGAGAAATTGATGCGTGACATCCAGGCACTGAGCTCGGTGGTGGGAAAATCATTGGAACGCATTCCCCGGCTTTCCCCCATTACAATTTCCCATACAAAGGAACAGGTTCCAGAGAAGGACCAGTTGGTGGTCGCATTCCAAGGAGAGAGAGGGGCTTACAGTGAACTTGCAATCCAGCGGGCATTTGACGAGAGCACCAAGGTGCTTCCTTGTAAAGGTTTTGCAGATGTCTTTGAGGCAGTCATGGAAGGCAAGGCTTCCTATGGCATGATTCCCATGGAGAATACCCTGGGTGGTACGCTGTACGAAAATCTGGACCTTCTGGATAGACATCCAGGTATCGAGGTTGTGGGAGAGCAACAGATCAGGATAATCCACAACCTTATTGCACTCCATGGGGCCAAGAAGGAGGACATCAGGGAGATCTATTCTCACCCGCAGGGGCTTGCCCAGTGTACTGACTACCTTGCAAAGGAGATGGCACACGCCAAGGCAATTCCCTTCTTCGATACCGCTGGTGCAGTCGCCTATGTAAAAGAGTGTGGTGACATCCATAAAGCAGCCATTGCAGGCCTTCCTGCGGCAAAGGTGCATGGACTTGAGGTCCTTGAAGAGGCTATCGAAAGCAACTCCAGCAACTATACACGCTTCTACATTATCTGCCGTGAAGAGCGAAGCAGTGTGTTTCGGTCTGCCAGCCAGGTCAATCGTGCTTCCTTGCGGTTCACTGTTCCCGATCGCCCAGGATCTCTCTTCCAAGCCCTCCTTGTTCTTACCAAGCATGGTTTGAATATGAAAAAACTGGAAAGCCGTCCTATCCCTGGAAAGCCATGGGAGTACTCTTTCTTTGTGGAGACGGAGCTTGGGGAGGAAGGTGCGTTCAAGGTTGCACTTGAAGAGCTTGGTGGCATTTGCCACTCGATTCGGGTCCTGGGGACCTATTCCAGCACACTCTGACATGGATAGGGAGCAGGGTTTCCTGCCCCATCGTCTGGTGATGGGGGTGTTGGTTTCACAACAGGAGATGATTCCTCTCGTGAAGGAGCGCCTTATTGAGCGGTATGGGCCTATCTTGGATAGTACAGAGCCCAAACCCTTTACCTATACCGATTACTATGACGATGAGATGGGAGGAAAACCCTTGCGGTTTTATCTGAGCTTTGCCCCTCTCATCGATCCGTCCCGGCTATCTGCGATCAAGCGAGAGACCAATGCATTGGAAGCGGAATTTGCCCAGGATGGTGGGAGGAGAGTGAATCTGGATCCCGGATTGCTGGGCCAGGCCAATCTTGTGCTTGCCACTACCAAAAATCGTGCACACCGCATTCCATTATCTGAAGGCATCTATGCTGAACTTACCCTGATGTATGCAAACAAGCAGTTTAAAAGCTTTCCCTGGACCTATGCAGATTATACGAGTGAGGAAGTAAAACTCCTCTTCGCCTCTTGGAGAGAGCAGTATCGAAGACAGCTGAAGCAAGAAGGCCTCTTGTAATGCTTATAAGGTGTGAGAGTAGTATTTTGTTGCCTCCTTCTCATACTCTGTATTGGATGTGAGGCAAATGTTTTACACGAACAACGGATAACGGTCTCTTTGCAGGATCCCCATCCTTGGGCGGTGGCCTCCCATCGTCCGCTCTGGCATACCTTGGTGTATACAAATGGGGATGGGACTCGCAGTTCCATGCATCTCATAGAGGGACAAAATCGAGTCACGCTCACCGTACCGAGGGATTCCTTGACTGTTTTCTGTGCCTATCCGCTCTCTTCCCTGCATCCTTATGGTGGGTTCTACCATCCTGGGGCAGACGATTCTGTAACACTTAGCCAGGAACAAGGAGAGCTTGCCAAACTTCTTCTTGACTCCTATCAGTTCAATCCTGAGGCAGTGGAGCATATCAATGCCACCTATCTTGCCGATGAGGTAGGGGATGCATCCCTTCTTGACGGGAACGCATTGGTGGTTTCCTTGCTCAATGGGGAGGGTATACCTCCTGGTCTGAGACACTATGAGAAACTGGAAGTATCCGTATCTGATATTCCATCCGGTTACTGGGTTCCCGAGCGGCTAAGCCAGGAACCCTTCTGGAATAGATGGGGAGAGGTTGTTTCCTTGGAACTGGAGGGTGGATTGCAACGGTTTCTCAATAGGGAAGGCTCCCTTTGTCTTTCACTCTATGTGGATCTTAAGAAGGGTGAGTACCTGAGTAGTCTCTCAAAAGCGCCTCCCTGGTAAAAGAGCTTCCCATTTTTACTATAAACCGGTAGAGTTTGTACATGGAATCCTTGCGTGAACTCTACAGAATCGGGTATGGCCCCTCGAGTAGCCATACCATGGGCCCGCGCTCTGCAGCACAACACTTCCTCTCCCTTCATGCTGACTGCCAGCGGTTTGAGGCTGATCTGTACGGAAGTTTGGCTGCTACCGGGAAGGGACACTTGACCGATAAAGCCTTGCGAGAGGTGTTTTCCTCCGCGGGCAAAGATGTTGAGATTGTCTGGTACCCAGAAATTGAGAAACCTTTCCACCCCAATGCACTTACAATTCGTTCCCTCTCTGATACAGGTGAAGTCATCTTTGAGAACACCTACTACAGTGTGGGAGGTGGAAAAATTGTGCTGGAAGGTGAAGATGCTGACCAGGCTGCAGAAGTATATCCCAAGGCATATTCCAAAATGCGCCAGATTCTTGACTACTGCGGAGAAGAGGGCATACAGATCTGGGAATTTGCTCTCCAGTTCGAGGATTCGGACATTCTCACCTACATGGATGAAATCTGGAGTGTGATGTGTGATGCAATTGAGCGTGGGGTGAATGCAGAGGGTGTACTTCCTGGTGGCTTGAAGCTTCCAAGGAAGGCAAGCCAATTCAACTCCAAGGCTGGTGAGTTCACCGCTGCAATGGGAAATCCTGCATTTGCCATCAGCTACGCTCTTGCAGTCAGTGAGGAGAATGCTGGTGGGGGGAAGATTGTCACAGCCCCAACCTGTGGAAGCAGTGGTGTGCTTCCTGGGGTTTTGTACTACCTGGCTAAACAGTATAAGTTTCCCAAGATACGTATATTGCGTGCACTTCTCACCGCCGGGATCATCGGCAATGTGGTAAAGACCAATGGATCGATCAGTGGGGCGGAGGTTGGTTGCCAAGGAGAGATAGGGGTTGCCTGTGCAATGGCAGGGGCTGCTGCTACCCAGCTTCTTGGTGGCTCCATCTTCCAGATAGAGTATGCTGCAGAAATGGGTCTTGAGCATCATCTTGGCCTTACTTGTGATCCAATGCGTGGTCTTGTGCAGATTCCGTGCATCGAGCGGAATGCCCTTGCTACCATGCGCTCCATAGACCACTGCACCTATGCCTTGCTTGGTGATGGACGGCATAAGGTCTCTTTCGACAGTGTCATCGAGGTGATGATGGAAACTGGACAAGCGCTTCCTTCCCTCTATCGGGAAACAAGCAAAGGCGGCCTTGCCAAAGTCCTCGGATAAGAATAGTATGTCATAAGATGTTTGTGCTCTAATCTATTCTATAGGATTGATATAGATGGATTTTTGGCATGTCTAATAGTACTGAACATGTCATTGATACTCGTTGCTACTGACATAGGTTTTCTGGATAGGTATGCTATGAAACAGTGGAATCGATGCCCTAATCTTTCCAAGAATAGCCAAGCAATTCGTATTGGCATTTTTTTCATAGCCTGTTTGGTGTTCTCTCATCCTCTCATTGCAGCAATCTCATTGCAGGACCCATTCCCCTCATCTGTAAAATTTGTCCTGGTTCAGGGCGGTGAACGTAGGTCCCAACAGGAAGTGCCTATCGCCGAATTGTACGTTCAGGCAAAACACCGTGGAAGGGGAAGTGTCTCAATAACCTACTCCCCTCTCACTGATGGTACTCATTCAGTGCTGTATCAGATGGTCAGAGAAGATG
>NZ_JBFXGH010000008.1:0-40821 GCF_050178175.1 Sphaerochaeta sp. | reverse complement strand
GTAATAGCAACAGTATCCTCAAAATGTGCAGATGGCATACCGTCGGCTGTAACGACTGTCCAATCATTGGAAAGAAGTCTTACTTTATGGGTTCCCAAGTTGATCATCGGCTCGATAGCCAAGACCATGCCTTCCCGAATGCGAGGGTTTGGTAAGTAGGAGCTGGTGTAGTTGGGAATTTCAGGCTCCTCATGTACATCAAGACCGACACCATGGCCACAGTAGTCTCTCACAACTCCGTAGCCATGCTTTCTGGCATGCTTGTAGACTGCAGAGCCAATATCCTGGATTCGAGCCCCCTTCTGCGAAGCGGCCTCAATACCGAGACGCAGACTCTCTTCGGTAACATCACAAAGCTGCTGGTACTCATCCTTGGTCTTTCCAACGATGAATGTTCTGGCCATGTCAGAGAAGTGCCCATTCATGTTGATACCCAGATCAACATCAACCAGGTCCCCTTCCTTGATGATTCGTTCTTTTGAAGGAATCCCGTGGATCACCTCCTCATTGACAGAAATACAGGCAGTAGCCGGAAACCCCTCATAATGAAGAAATGCAGGAACTCCTTTATGGTTAATAATAAACTGGTAACAGTACTGGTCTATATCAAAAGTGGACATTCCTGCCTGTATATAGGAGGAAAGGGTATGCATAAGCTCAGCTGTAAGATGACATGCTTCTCTTATTCCAGCAATCTGTGCTTCAGTTTTTAAACGAATCATTGGTATGTTGCTCCTGAATAGGGAAAAGCTGTTTCTGCATTGCATCCAGAATTCCATTGATGAACTTATAGTTTACTTCAGTGGAGAAATCCTGACTCAGCTTTACCGCTTCGTCAATGATGATATGAGGATGGATATCCCCAAACATAAGGCAGAAAACACTCATCCTGAGAATATTCCTGTCTACGATATCAATTCGTTCGAGAGGACGATTGAGTGAAAACTTTCTGATCGACTCATCAATCTTCTCAAGATTTTCCAATGTACCCCTTACAAGATACATACCATAGAGTTTTACATCATCCTCGAGCATGCTGTATTCTTCATCAGTGATACCACTGAAGATGTACGGCATGGATTCCAACGTAAGTGTATGGTTGAAGTCCATTGCATAGAGAGTTTGTAACGCTAATTCACGTGCTTTATGGCGTGTTTTCATGCTATTTGTACAAAATGTTTACAGTAGCAGATTTTCGCAAATCATCCACCAGGCTGTTGATCGCCGCATAATAGTTCGATTGTTGCTTTGCGGCAGCAAGTTCACTTCTGATGTACTGTTCCACCGTAGTGGAAGTAGTTGGACTGATCTGGTCCTCCAACTGAAGAATCTTGGTATCATTGTGCGCAAGAATTTTCAGGATATGGTAACCGGTATTGCTGGTCACTACATCACTGACACTTCCAACATCTGTAGAGAATGCCACATCGAAGAAAGCATCCCCAAGACCTGCAAGCGCTTCAGTATTATCCATGGTCAGCCAACCAATATCACCAGCCTTGTTCTTGCTCTGAGTATCTTCTGAGTATTGGACCACTGCTTTCTCGAATGAGATGGCTCCGCTCTTGATATCACTTGCAACACGTTCAAGAAGCGCCTTGTTCTGTGCATCTTTCTGGGAGTCATCGGTAAAAGGAATATAGATATGACTCAGTTTCACTGTTTCTGGGCTGACAAAACGAGTCTTGTTCTTGCGATAGAAGGAGCTGACTTCAGCATCCGAGATCTGGACCTTTTCACTAAGCATATCGGCTTTCTTCATACGTACATAGGAGTCAACCATCAACTGTTCCTGAATAGCTTTACGGTATGCATCAACGGAACCGAAGTTGTTGGTAATAATCTGGTCGAATTGTGCATCGGTGAAAGTCTGTCCAGTGGAAGCCTCAAGATTGGCCTTCTGGGATTCATATGCACTATCGACCATTGCATCAGTTATCTTTACACCATCACGGGCAGCACCCTGACGAAACAGTTCATTGTTGATCAGAAGATTCAATACCTGCAGAGGGTCAACGCTTTCAGGGTCCTTTCCCTGCTCTGCTGCACTTGCCTTGTACTGTGCCACTTCTGCTTCAAGATTTGCCATGCTGATGGGTGTGGTCTTGGTAAGCCTCACTGTTGCGGCAGGCGCACCTATCGTTGCAGCAAAGGCCATTGTGCCGATGAGCAGAATGACAGCAAGAACACTAAATCTACGTTTCATATAACAACTCCTAAGAATATCTTCTCATAAGGTACTACCAATAGAATCGGGAATCAATCAGTTTTTCACATGTTTACCGACAGCGCGAGCAAGATCAACCTTGTTGATTATCTCGCTTTTCTTCAGGAACATCCCTTCCCCCTCCATTGTTTTCATCAAAGTCTGGAGTGTTTTCATGGGGCGAACACCCCCTTTGGTGATGAAAGCCATGCATCGTTTTCCAGAAATGCTACCGGCTGTCTTCAGGAACCCAGAAACAGTGTTTGGTATTTTTCCACCAAAAAACGTAAGGGTCTCGGTCCCGATGATCAGATAATCATAGAAAGAGACAATCTTACCTGCTTCGAGGGACATATCGAATACATCCACCATATGACCTTGGGAAGCGATACCTTCCGACAGTGCATTGGCGATTGCCTTCATTTTATCATTCCCTTTTGATGCTGGTGCATACAATACACAAACTTTCATAGACACTCCCTTGAAACAGCTACCGACCGCAAGTCTGCGGCCGGTAGTCGATAGTTATTGGAATAGCGACCGTCCTAGTTGGCTTCAGTAACTGGCTCAGCTGCTGCTGCACTTTCACCACTTTTCCACCAATCGGTAGTCTGCTGTACCTGTTCCGTGGTGACAGAATCGAGCAACTCATCCTGTGATGGCGATTTGTTCACGAAAGCCACCAAAAGGGCCAATACCAAGAACAAGACTGCAAGCGTCCCCGTAGCCTTGGTTACCACACTGCTTGTGTGGGACCCAAAAGCGGTATTGCTTCCACCACCGAAAATTCCGCCCAGGCCTTCACTTTGTTCATCCTGTACTGCGACAAGGAAAATCAACAGAAGACTGACGACGACGAATAATACCAACAGAATAATGCTCAAAACACCCATTTTCTCTTTACTCCGAATACTTACTTATCAAAGTTCACAATCGGAAGGAACTGCTCCACGGAAAGGGAGGCACCACCAACCAGTGCGCCATCGATATGTTCTTTAGACATCAAGGCTTTCACATTCGAAGCCTTCACTGAACCACCATACTGTATAATCAGCTCTTCTGCAACACCCTTGTTATAGAGTTTTTCAACGAGGCCACGAACATAGGCATGTGCAGCATCAGCATCTTCAGGGGTTGCTGTCTTTCCTGTCCCAATAGCCCAAACAGGTTCATAGGCTAAGGTTATATGCTTCATCTGCTCTGCAGAGACACCCTTTAGACCTTCCGCCACCTGACGGCTCAATACTTCTTCAAGTTTTCCTGCCTCTCGTTCTTCCAAGGTCTCACCGATACAGAGATCGACATCCATACCCTCAGCGAGTGCAAGCAATACCTTTCTGTTGATGAAAGCATCGGTCTCTCCATAGAGAGCACGTCTTTCACTGTGTCCAAGAATAACGTTGGTAACACCAAGATCCTTGAGCATGGTTGCACTCACCTCTCCAGTAAATGCGCCTTTCAAGTTGTCGTTCATGTTCTGTGCAGCAACAATAATCCTTGAGCCCTTGAGTGCTTCAAGCACTGCTGGGATTGTGACGAAAGGAGGAGCAACCATCACCTTTGTATTGGTTCCTTCCACTGCCTTTGCAAGCTCCTTAGCGAAGGCTGCTCCTTCACTCGGAGTCATATTCATTTTCCAGTTTCCAGCGATATAGGGTTTTCTCATCTTATTTCTCCAAAGCCTTGATTCCTGGAAGGACCTTTCCTTCGAGGAACTCGAGTGAAGCACCACCTCCGGTACTTACGTGACTGATCTTGTCTGCCAAGCCAAACTTATTGATAGCTGCAACAGAGTCTCCACCGCCAACAATGGAAGTAGCCTGGCTCTCTGCAAGTGCCCTGGCAACGGTAAGGGTTCCCTCAGCGAATGCATCAAACTCAAATACACCCATCGGACCGTTCCAAACAACACTCTTTGCCTTGGTGACAGCATCAACAATCATGGATATGGTTTTTGGACCGATATCCATACCAATCAGGTTCTCAGGAATATCAATGGAATCGACACTGACAGGCTCTGCATCTTCCTTGAAATCGGCGCCACAGATGTGGTCAACAGGAAGGATTACCTGAACACCTTTCTCTTTTGCCTTTGCCAGGAATGACGAAGCAACATCCTTGTAATCTTCTTCAACCAGACTCTTCCCGATGGTGTGTCCTTGGACTGAAAGGAATGTATATGCCATTCCACCACCTATAACGATCGTATCACAAGTCCTTACCAGGCTTTCCAGGACACTGATCTTACTGGAAACCTTGGAACCTCCGATGATGGCAACAAAAGGCTTTTCAGGATTGCTCAGGAGCGGGGCCATAAACGTAACTTCCTTTTCAATAAGGAAACCTGCATAGGAAGGCAGATAGTGGGCCACCCCTTCCGTGGAAGCGTGTGCACGGTGTGCTGTTCCAAATGCATCATTTACATATACATCACCCAAGGAAGCAAGATTCTTTGCAAAATCGGGATCATTGTCCTCTTCCTCACTATAGAAACGGACGTTTTCCAATAAGAGAACATCACCAGCTTTCATTGATGCAACCTGCCCAGCAACCTCTTCACCGATCACATCACTTGCAAGTTGGACCTCTTTCCCCAGCAATTCGCTGAACCGCTTTGCGATGGGTGCCATGGAGAATTCAGGGTTCTTCTTCCCTTTTGGACGTCCAAGATGGCTCATGACCACAAGTGATGCACCATTATCCAAACAGTACTTAAGGGTAGGAAGAGCAGCCCTTATGCGTGTATCATCAGTAACCACGCCATCCTTGATGGGTACGTTGAAGTCCACACGAACCAAGGCTTTCTTGCCTGAAAAATCACACTCTCGAATGGTATTTAGAATCATAGCTTTCCCCTATATTCCGATGGTAATCGTTAGCAAGGAAATCAGGCCTGTAGAAACAGGCCTGATATTTACAGTTACACAGTATTATTTAACCAGCTTCTTTGCAAGGTCAACAACGCGGTTTGAGTAACCCATTTCGTTGTCATACCAGCTGATAACCTTGAACATCCTCTCGCCCATCTTCATGGTAAGATCAGCATCAAGGATTGAAGAGTGGCGGTTGCCAACAACATCACGGGAAACAATGGGATCTTCAGTATATTCAAGAATACCCTTCATTGGTCCCTCACTTGCCTTTTTCATTGCAGCATTCACTTCTTCAACAGATGCATCCTTCTTCAAGGTTACCACAAGGTCAACAACTGAGCCGGTCGGGGTAGGAACACGCATTGCCATACCGTTGAGCTTGCCCTTCATCTCTGGGATGACCAAACCAACAGCCTTGGCAGCACCCGTGGTGGTAGGAATAATGGACAATGCACCGGCCCTTGCTCTTCTCAGATCCTTATGAGGCTGGTCAAGCATTACCTGGTCGTTGGTATAGGAGTGAACAGTGGTCATCAAGCCCTCTTCAATGCCAAAGCTGTCATTGAGAACCTTTACGATAGGAGCCAAGCAGTTGGTGGTGCAACTTGCATTGGAGTATGCGACAAGGCTGTGATCGATAACATCATCATTGACACCACAGACAACGGTCTGGTCAATCTGGTCCTTGGCAGGAACCGTAAGGATAACCTTCTTGGCACCAGCCTTGATATGATCCTTGTATCCACCCTTTGGGCCTTCAGCAACAGAGAAAACACCAGTGGATTCGATTGCTACATCAACATCGAGCTCCTTCCAAGGAAGTTCGCTGGGAGAGCGTACTGCAAATACAGGAATGTTCTTGCCATCAACGACGATAGCATTATCTGTTACTTCGACGCTCTTGGAGTATACTCCATACGTGGAGTCGTATTTCAGAAGATGGGCCAAGGTCTTGGGATCTGTAAGGTCATTGATGCCGACAATCTCGATGTCCTTGTCTTCAAAAGCGATCTTGAAAACATTGCGTCCGATTCTTCCGAAACCATTAATTGCAATTTTCATTGTTTGTTTCCTCCGGGAAATATAATTGTGTATCGATATTAATATACCGTTTTCCTTTTACAAGGGTCAACGTATATTATATATTATGTTTTGACAACCAATTTCAACTGGTTGATCTTATGGCCATCAATATCCTCTACGGTAAAAATGGCCTCGTCATCCTCGACAGACTCATCCTTGAGTGGAATTCTACCAAACAGTTCAAAGACATAGCCTCCGACTGTTTCATACTCCTCCTCAGATAGATGCAAGCCGACTGATTCATTCAGGTCTTCAATGGAAGTTCTTGCATCGACAACAAACGTATTGTCATCGAGCTTACGCATCCCATCATCTTCATCATCATCAAATTCATCCTGGATATCGCCAACAATGACCTCCAGAATATCTTCCATACAGACAATCCCGCTCACCCCGCCGTACTCATCAATGGCAATAGCTATATGGACCTTTCTCAATTTGAATTCTCTGAGCAAATCATCAAGATGCTTGCTTTCTGGAATAAAGTACGGCTGTCTCATCAGCGTTTTGACATTGAACACATTGTCTATGCCTTTACGGATGATGTCCTTAGCATATAAAACACCAACAATATTGTCTATTGTCTGCTCATATACTGGATAACGGGAGTACCCTTGTTCCTTAATAATCCCATACAATTCATCAATCGTGATATCACTACTGATAAACTGGACATCGACCCGGGGAATCATGATCTCCTTAACAGTCTTATCCCGCAGTTCCTGAATGCCCTCGATCATCGTCTGCCGCTCTTCCAACTCTGCTTTACATCGTTCCTCACGATTGCCAGAGCGTTTCTTGAACAGACTCTTCCATGGCAAGCTCAACGTTTGCTCCCCCTCAATTGATGGAGAAGTTTCTCTTGCTTGATCAACATCGGCTCATCAGCATCATTGCTGGAATGATCTTCACCAAGAAGGTGAAGCAAGCCATGGATCAAGAGGCGAAACAACTCTTCATCTGGTTCTACACTAAAGGATAGTGCATTTCTTTTCAAGGCATCAAGAGAGATTACCATGTCTCCCAGTACCCTGATTTCTTCCGGCGGACCATCGATCAATCCTACTTGTACTTCAGGCCAAGAAAAATCTTCTACATCCTCCTCCTGCACAAAGGAGAGGATATCTGTAGGTTCGTCCTTGTCACGATACGTTCTATTCAGATCCTGAATGGTATCATCACTGACAAAACTTACAGAACATTCACAGCTTGGTTGTCCAAGCATTGTGAGCACCTTTTCCAGATGTTCAACAACCATCTGGGAGGGTGCCTGTTCGGCATACTGCACATCCTCATAAGAAACATCGATATAATATCTATTCATTATCCTGGTTGTCCTTTCTGCTCTGATGGATATTCAATACGGCGGTGATCGCGTCCAAGCAATGTTTGCACAAACGCATCCTCTATCTGATCAAGGTCTGTAAGGGAGAGTTGGCTGTTCTTGAGTTGATCCCTCTCCAGTTTTCCCATGATGAGCGAGTGTACCAGTTTTTCATATTTCGAGTGGTTTGGCCGTTTCAAGGTCCGGCTGGCAGCTTCCACGCAATCAGCGAGCATTACAATGGCAGATTCTGGGAAAGTTGGAGGAATTCCATTGTATTTGAAGTCATCCTCTTTTACATCCATTCCCACAGCTTGTGCCTGGTTCTTTGCCTCATTGTAGAAGAATTGGATGACATCATTGCCATGGTGTTGGCTGATGATGTCCAGGACCTCCTGAGGAAGACCTGCCTCCCTTCCCTTCTCCAATCCAAGCTTCACATGGCTCTTGATGATGGCCGCAGAGAGGGATGGTTTGATTTCATCATGCTTGTTATCCCCACTCTGGTTCTCGATGAAGTATTCGGGATGGTCAGCCTTTCCGATATCATGATACATCCCACCTACTCGTGCAAGCATGGCATTTGCTCCAATGGAGCGAGCTGCATTGAAGCTCAGGTCAGCCACGTTTCTGCTATGATTGTATGTTCCCTGTGCTACTGATTCCAAACGGTCGAGTACCGGGCTTGCACTGAATGCCAGCTCGCTCAGACGATACGCTGTAGGAATATTGAAGAGTTTTTCGCACAACGGTACGAATGCTTCAAGAAAGACCAAAGTGATGGTGATATTCAAAATCATCCCACCGACAAGCGGCATTACCTGATGAAGGGGCAATGCTTCCAGCATGTACAGTGCAAGGGCCGCAAAACTACTGATGATGCAAGCATAGAACCAATTGAATACATCATCAATCCGCTTGATGGTATAGCGGAAGAAGTAAAGACAGACGCCACTGATGGTCAACACGAAGAAGAAGGTAATAGAACTCGACTGTTCCATCAGTGTTGCATAACAAGCAAGTAGAAAAGCGCTAACCAAACCTAGGCGTTTCTTGCTGGTGATATGACTGGTGAAGAGCGGTGCAAACAATACAGGTAGATAGGAGTCAAGAAACAAAGAGGACCGTGAAGAAAAAAACAGAGTGACAACATACATTGCCACCAACGACAATGATACGGAAACAAGCATGAGATTCAAATAGAGATACAATCGCTTCTCTGCATGCAGGAATTGAATAAAGACATATACAGAGACACTGGTGGAAAGCAGAATGAAAATTGCCCTACCAATCAGTTCAAGGATCGTGTACTGAAAGCTGTTCGACCCCATCATTTGCAGCAGATCAATCTGGGAACTTGTGACCACCGTATCCTTGGCAATGATCTTTTCTCCCCGTTCTATGGTTATCACCTGCTCGGGAATCTCTGCAGCAGCTTCCTCCCTGATTGCCAGTGTTTCAACAGCTTCATAATCTACATTTGGATCTAAAAGCATCTCGAGTGCATCCAGTACGAGATATGGTTGGAACTGACTATCAATAAGCTCGTACGGTTCCAGTAGAGAAGACAGCTGTGAAGGAAGATTCTTTTTCGTCAGCAGTGTATCAATGGTTTGCTTGGAAGGTTCACTGCTTTCTTGTTGGAAAAGACTATTTCTCACGAGAAGCTCCTCATAGCCTTGGGAACGGATGGTATTCACTTCCTCTTCATCAAACAATCCTCTCTCCAAGACATAGCTGCCTGTTTCTTCAAGTGCTTGCAGCAACAATTGTTGTTGGTCAGGTGCCAGTTCTGCAATCCTTTGTACAACATTGCGCTCATCACTAAGCCCCTCCTCCTCCAGGAAGGTATTGAAATCTGTATTACCTTGGTGAAATAGAGCAAGAAAATTCTCCAAACGCCTGCTGCTGATGGTAGTTGATCGGAGGGAATAGCTGAAATACGGAAGTACTTCCTGCATTCGTTGTTCTATGAGCTTCTGTGTTTGTTCATCATCAACGTACTGGAAACTGCTTGTAGCAAAAATATCCTCACTGGATAGTTCGCCCTCTGTATATTGCAATCCCAATTCCTTGAGACCCGATCCATTGGAGTGGGTACTTAAAAGCGGCACCACCATTGCCAGGAAAACGGTAAGCACCATGAAAATGAGAGAAAGTTGTTGTTGAAGATTGTGTTTTTTCTGTTTACGGTCAGAAATTTGTATTTTCTTTATCATGATTTCTCGTTCCCCTCATCCCCTGCATACGCATTCACAATATGCTGTACAATCCGGGAGCGCACCACATCGCGAGAATCGAAACGTATGAAATCGAGCCCAGCAATTCCTTGCAAGATCTGCATTGCATGGATCAATCCACTATCTTTGTGGCGTGGAAGATCAACCTGGCTGATATCCCCTGTAATGATTGCATTGGCATTTTCACCGAGTCTCGTGAGGAACATCTTCATCTGTTCCTTGGTGGTATTCTGTGCTTCATCAAGAATAACCGTTGCATTTTGTAGACTCCTTCCTCTCATATAAGCAAGAGGGGCGATCTCAATACTCCCATTCTCTTCCAAACGCCTGATATTCTGTATACTGACCATGGCTTCCATTGCATCGTAAAGCGGCCTTAGGTAGGGGTTGATTTTCTGGGCAAGATCACCAGGCAAGAAGCCCAGGCTCTCCCCTGCTTCAACAATCGGTCGGGTCAGTATGATCTTGTGTTTCTTCCCATTCAACAACTGCCCAAGTGCATAGGCTACTGCCAAGAAAGTCTTACCGGTACCCGCGGGACCGATACCAAAAACAATCTGGTTCTCCATCATGCTTTTGATGTATTGCTCCTGCATCTGGCTCTTGGGATAGGCAAAGCGATTATGAACCATGATATACGGTTTTTCCCATTGGTCACTGGAGAGTAGTTCCTGGATTGGTTGGTCGCTTTTCATCCCCTGATATTCCATAAAAATTTCTGTTTCACTGAAATAGTGCTGATTTTCTGCAAGTTTCTGCAACCTTGCCATCAAGGAGAGGAACCGGTTGGTGACTTGTTCATCTCTGCTCAGACAAGAAAGCGAATTGCCTTTTACAAACAGATTACATCCCAGCAACACCTCTAAATAGGGAAGATTCCGGTCATTGATACCCAGCACCCGTTCCATCTGTTCTTCATTGGAAAATTCCACACTTCTATCCATGCATAATCCTATGAGGAGGATGAACGCCTCCAAACACTGTTGTCCTGCGTCCATGTCTCTTCCACATCCAGCTCGGGAATCGTGTTCCAGGTCAGGTAGACTGAAACCGTTGGAACCCAGCTGTATTGGTTGTTCGATAATACTACACTTCCGCTGTATTTACAATTCAGTGACCAATCCTCGAGGTCATGGACCATCACAATGGAAAGCTCACTGAGGTTAAACTGCGTGTTGTATCTTCCATCTCCACTGAAGTCAAAGCTTCTCAGCAGATCTTCCCAAAGCAAGGAATAAGAGAATGTTTCATCATCATTGTAATAATGGAAGAACCCGGTATTTGTGCTTTTTGCAGCAAGCGTTATATCAAGAAACTCTGCAATTTGGAGTCGTGCCGATGTCGTTATCGAGAACGAACTTGCGTATCGGTCCTGATAAAAGAACTTCAGGGAAGAGTCTATACCCAATGTAAGTGCTATACGTCTCTTCCACCACCTGAGTTGTATATCCTTCCCTGCAATATCGACTTGCAGTTTCTCAGACTGCAAGTCTGATGCCTCCCCTTTTAATGCATATGTTACCTTGAGATGGGGAATTGCAGCATCATACGTAAAATAATCAAAATAGTTTGGTTTTCCTTCACTGGTGAGGAACGAGAACGAAAACCTCTGCGACAGGGTGAGAAAGGATGAAAAGAACTGTTCCTTGACCGTTCCCTCTAGATGCATGGCCTCTTCCCAGGAAGCGAGGGTTCTCGTAAAATCGTATGACCCAGACAGGGAAACAGAAAGGGGTCTTGTGGTATAGGAGAATGATGATTTCAAGCTATCCTTGCGAAGGGAGGACTCATATTCGCTGAAAAGTAGGGATGAAGAGAGAGTCAACGGCCCAAATGAATATTTCAGACTCGGCAGCAGGCTCGGTCTCACAGGATAGAGACTTGCAGTGATACTGGGCGTTATGGTTGCTTCCCCAAGTGGGAAGGACTGCTGGTAGCGGACCTGATGAACTGTCACTGACTCATCGTCAAACGAATACTTCTGCTTGATTATCTCTCCTGGGCTACCGAGCGGTTTCTCATGGTTCTCCTGATAACGATACAGCCGTTGGCTCAAGGTATAGGTCAGGCCGATGGAGGGAACAGCAACCGTATTTACATTGAAGAGTTGATATGCGTAGCTTTTATAAATGCTCTTGCTCTGGTCTTCCAGGAAGGTAAGCTGTGGAAGCAATTCACTCGAGATTGTGAAGAGCTTGGTATTCGGCGAAGCGTTCAGTTTCACAGTACCTTTCGTCAGGCTGTACAGATATGCTTCATCCCAATCAATCACGCCAAGTGTTGCATCAAGGGTATGGGTAAGCCTCTGGTCCAGGGAATAGGACAGGGATATCAGCTTCTCAGACTCTCCTGAGGAATCTCCACCGTTATCCAAGATGATTTTGTAAGCCTCAGGCAACAAGATATCCCTTTCATTTTCTTCAACTGATTCCTTGCTTTCCGATGTTTTGGGGTTTGTAGAGGAATAATCTAACAGAGTGCCTTGGAGATTAAGAGAAAACAGGGGAAGATGCATCTGCTGTAATACATAGGAGAATGCAGGACCATCATCTTGCCATTTGAACAGCGCATCAGCTTCGAGATTGGAGATGGTCAGGGATGAAATATATGGCGAAAGTGTGCTGGTTGGAAGCGAGAATGACCCTTTCATCTTCCAGGTATAACCAGTGATATCAGAAGTATACGTTCTGGGAAACTCCTGATTCTTCCCCAGCAATGCATCAAAAGAGAAGGATGTAAGGCGGTTTCCATACAGGCTGAGCACCTTTGGATCTGAATAAAGGGGCATTGATATATCGAGTTTCGCCCACGAGGTGTCCAGTTTGATTCCTTGGTTAAGATAATACCGGTTATATCCTACATCGGAATAAAGCGTTATGGGACTTGTCCCTAAGGGATATAACGCAAATGCAGAGAGGGAGTTGAAAGTAATGCGTTTTGAAAAGAAAGTCGTCTTGCTGTCATAGCCTGCATGCAATCCTGCGTTCTCATATGCATCAAAAAAGAATGTGAGATAAGAATCTGTTTCCTTTGCCCAGGACTGAACCGCAGAAAGTTCTCCGGTATTCGTGTAGAGAACCTTCCCTGGGGACTTGGGCCATTCATCAGGAGAACTTAACAGCTTTGTTATACTTGATTGGTCACTCTCTTCGAACTTTGGATATGATCCATATATTTCCCAGGTCGTGGAAACAAACATCCCACGGTCGCTGGTGAAACCAAGGGCAGGATTACCCACCATCTGGTTTCCAGGAAAAAAGAAGAAAGGCGTCCAGAAAACAGGAACACGACCAAGATACAAGGCAGCGTCATGGACCATGAGATCCCCACCTGAGAGGAAGCTTAACCGATCTGCCCTGATGGAGGAGAGGGGATCCTCAGCACGTGTCCCAATTTGCCCATCCTGATAATATATTCCACCACCAGCACCTTGGTATGTGATAAGGCTTCCCGAGGTATAGATACTGACATTCTCATCCTCGCTGTTCTTTCGATCACTCTTGGTTGTTGCCCCGCTGATGGTCAGTGTCTCATCCGACCAATCGAAGGTTACAATGCTGCCTTCTATCGATTGCAAGGCAGCATCAGCACCCTTATCCTCAAACAACACAGAACCGGAAGCGGTAAGCAAGGTATGGGAAAGGTCAATGAGCACATTCTGTGCCCTGAGCTGTTTGGGCTCCTGTTTTCCCTCGCCTATAAAGGAGACGATGACATCTCCTGAAAGCGTGAGAAGAGAAGAATCAGCATTGGTATGCATTATTCTTGCTTGTGTGATCTCCAGTCTGTATGAACCATCCTCTACATCGGAGGTTATGCGACTATGCTCAATCGAATGGTATTCGTACAGTGCTTCACGGATAGCAGCAGGGTTATCTGCTTTGATCCCCCTAAGCTCAGCCATCTCGATGAGTTCTTCGTCACTGGCACGTTCGATACGCAAGGCTAGCAACAAGGATGTATCTTGTGCATAGAGAAACTGGCTCCCCAAAATAAGTAGAGCCAGAATCATCAGTATTGGTAATCCGTGTTTCTCAACCTTTTTCATGCAACATCTGAGCTAAATAATACCCTGTGTGGGATTCCTTGCATAGTGCAAGTTGCTCAGGAGTTCCTGTTGCTACAACCATTCCACCACCATCTCCTCCTTCCGGACCAAGATCAATGAGGTGGTCTGCTTGCATGATGACATCAAGATTGTGCTCGATAAGCACTACTGTATTCCCTGCATCTACCAATCTGTTCAGTACTTCCATCAACTTCTTGACATCTGCAAAGTGAAGTCCTGTGGTCGGCTCATCCAGTACGTATAACGTCTTTCCTGTTCCCACCTTCGAAAGTTCAAGGCTGAGTTTCACCCGTTGCGCTTCCCCTCCACTGAGGGTAAGCGCACTCTGTCCCAGCTTGACATACTCAAGGCCAACGGACTGCAGTGTGTCTATCTTTCGTTTGATTCTTGGAATTGCACTGAAGAACTCGCTTGCCTCTTCAATGGTCATTTCCAAAACATCATGGATGTTCTTGCCTTTGTAATGGACTGCCAGTGTCTCCTTGTTGAACCGTTTCCCATGACATACATCACAGGTTACATAGACATCAGGCAGGAAGTTCATCTCTATCTTCAGGTTTCCATCTCCATGACAGTTCTCACATCTTCCCCCTGCAACATTAAAACTGAATCGACCACTCTTGTATCCTTTCGCCTTGCTCTCCGGTAGGGAGGCAAACAGTTCCCTGATAGCCGTAAAGACCCCGACATATGTAGCGGGATTACTGCGCGGAGTACGTCCGATGGGACTCTGGTCGATGTTGATCACCTTGTCGATATTCCCAACCCCACTGATATCGCTGAATCCATCATAGTTGGGTTTCTTGTTTGCCAACTGACGTCTTACTGCAGGAAGCAAGACCTCGTTAAGTAAAGAACTCTTTCCACTTCCAGAAACGCCGGTGAGTACAATAAGTTTTCCAAGGGGAAAATCAACATCCACTGACTTGAGGTTGTTCTTATTGGCACCTTTCACACTGATCACTTTCCCGGAACCTTTTCGTCTCTTGGATGGGATGGCCATGGATAATGTTCCCGCAAGGTACTGTCCGGTGATACTTTCAGGATTAAGTTCAACTTCCTCAGGTCTTCCCTCAGCTATGATATACCCGCCATGGACACCCGCTCCCGGTCCAAGGTCAACAAGGTAATCTGCTTCCCTGATGGTAGCCTCATCATGTTCAACCACCAGTACGGTATTGCCGATATCCCGTAAATGCTTGAGTGTATCGATGAGCTTCTGATTATCCCTTTGATGCAATCCAATGGACGGTTCGTCCAGTACATAGAGTACACCACTGAGCGCAGAGCCGATTTGGGTTGCAAGACGGATACGTTGTGCTTCTCCTCCACTGAGGGTGGCACTGCTCCTGTCGAGCGTCAGATAGTCAAGGCCGACATTTCGTAGGAATGTAAGCCTGCTTCTGATCTCCTTGAGCACCTGGTTGGAGATCATGATCTCCTGGTCGCTCAAGGGGAGGTCATTGAAGAAAGCATGCGCCTTCTTAACGGAGAGGCGGGTTGCTTCCATGATGTTCATGCCATGGATCGTCACCGCAAGTGCTTCTTGGCGAAGACGATCGCCATGACATACCGGGCATACCTTGGTTGTCTGGAAACTGTTCATCCACATCTTGATCTGCATACTGTTCGTTTCATAGTACCTGCGTTGCAGATCAGGGATAATCCCGGGAAAAGGTTTTTCTACCCGGTACGTTTGATTGCTTTTCTCCCGCTCGTATTCCACAAACACCCTCTCTTTGGTACCATAGAGCAATGCATTGATGGTCTCATCAGGCAGTTTGCTGAATGGTGTATCGAGTGTGAAATGCAAATGTTTGGCAAGTGCTTCAACAAGAGACCTTGACCACTTTGCATCGGGATTCATCGTGGCAATGGCTCCTTGATTAAAGCTCTTTGAATAGTCCGGGATGATAAGATCCGGGTCAAACTCTGTCTTGATCCCGAGTCCATTACATTCTGGACAAGCTCCATACGGGTTGTTGAAACTGAACAATCGTGGTTCGATGTCAGGTAGGGTGATACCACAGTGTGGGCAACTGTTGTGTTCACTGAAAACCTCTTCATAGCTTTCTTCCCCGTTTTCCCCGAGAAAAGTCACTTTCACCAGACCCTGCGTCATCTCGTTCGAGGTCTCGATACTGGAGGCAAGCCTGGATCGGATGTCCCTACTGAGGATCAAACGATCAACCACAATATCGATGGAGTGCTTGAACTGTTTTTCCAAGACAATCTGCTCATCAAGGTTGAGCATGTTTCCATCAACCTTTACCCGTTGGAATCCCGCAGCACGGGCATCCTCAAGAACCTTCTTGAACTCCCCTTTTCTTCCAATCGCGACGGGAGCGCTTATGATGATCCTGGTACCATCCTCTGCCTTGAAGATGGCATCAATGATCTGGTCAACGCTCATCTCACTAATCTCTCGACCGCAGACATGACAGTGCGGCTTGCCCACCCTTGCCCACAACAATCTGAAATAGTCATATATCTCGGTAACGGTACCAACGGTTGAACGGGGGTTTCTGTGAGTTGATTTCTGCTCGATTGCAATTGCCGGGCTGAGCCCTTCCATATAATCCACATCAGGCTTGTCCAACTTATCGAGAAACATCCTTGCATAGGAACTGAGGCTCTCGACATAACGTCTTTGTCCTTCTGCAAATATGGTGTCGAAAGCCAAGGAACTTTTCCCACTTCCCGAAAGGCCGCTTATGACGATCAACTGATCTTTCTTCAACTCCAGGTCGATGTTTTTCAGGTTGTGCTCCCTGGCACCCTTTATGATCAACGTATTATGCATGTTCAATTGCTTCCAAAAAAGCAGCCTTTGCTTCCTGCTGCGTTACTTTTTTCACCAATTTCCCTTTTTCATAGAGAAATATACTATTGCCAAGACCAGTTATGGCCAAATCAGCTGCTTTTGCTTCACCAGGACCATTGACCTGGCAACCCATGATGGCTACGGTCAGATCCTTTTCAATGGTGAGGAGCTCTTGCTCTACGGATGCCAGGAACCCCTGGGAATCGAAACTATGCCTGCCACAACGAGGGCAGCTTACAATCCTGATGCCTTTCTTTCTCATCCCCAAGGTTCTCAGCAGTTCAACACCTGCCTGTACTTCGCTCTCAATATCACCTGTAATGCTGATACGAAGGGTGTTTCCAATCCCCTCGCTGAGAAGTTGCCCCAATGCCCATGTAGAGCGAGTAACTGCAGATATCACAGAACCGGCCTCCGTAACCCCAAGATGCAGTGGATAGGGACTCTGGGAAGCAAACAGCCGATTGGCTTTCATGGTAAGATCAGTATCACTTGCTTTCAGCGAGACCACCGTGTTGGTAAAGCCCCATTGCTCGAACCATGATAGGTACTCAAGAGCAGTATTGGTCATCAGTGCATCCGCAGGATCGTTTCCACGTGGTAAGGATCCACTATTCAGGCCTATACGAATGGCCCTGCCTTGATCCTTTGCGCTCTTCACCACCTCTTCAACTTTCCATTTTGCGCCGATATTACCTGGATTGATCCGAATCTTGTGTGCACCGCATGATAGTGCATCCAATGCCAGTTTGTAATCAAAATGGATGTCTGCAACAACGGGAATTGGACTCTTCTCACAAAGATACCTGAACGCATCATGATCCTCAGCAGAAGGGTACGAGAAGCGAATGACATCGCATCCCATCGCATTGAGTTTCCCAATTCGGCGAATCAACTCCTCCAATGCTTCTGTTGCATGGGGAATTGCACTGTCATACATCGTTTGCACAAGTACTGGTAGACCGCGTCCGATAAGGCTATTTCCGATATGTACCTGATGATCTCCTGTCATGCTATGCTCCTCTCAGTCATACACATTGTATTGGTACGTTATTACTATACATTTGTAAAGCCTTTCAGGTCTCTTCCAGAACAATTAGCAGATGTTTTACTTTCGTGGGACCTTCCTCTCCCTGGATCCCATAGGAGAAGGGTTCTCCCGGCATAAAAACGGTAAAGGTTCCTTCCTCAGATCGAATAACATCGGTAACCTGACTGTCTGGGATGGATAGGAATCCATTCGCATCCTTCGGCCCTTCTTGTTCTTTTCTCCGGTATGTAGTAACGAGCAACTCACTACCCTGCAAGGTAAGCACAATGCATACCTTGGATGGATGCACCATGAAGGTGCCTGTAAAGGGAGCTGTGGTGTACTGAGCAAACAGTACTTGCATTCCTTCAATTGAAGCACCTGCAGCATCGAGCAGTGTCACTTGTTGCAGATGTGGTATTGCCGGTGCATAGAACGTGAGCTGGTCAATTGTATCGTGTATCATAGTCTGCCCAGAATATACCCATTTCAAACATCTTACAAGAATATGCAAGGGGGCCTTTACATTTATATTGATTACAACTATATTGAGAGCAAGGAGAATATTTACATGGAAAACACCATTATCAATAGCATGAAAAAAAGACGCACAATCTATAACCTGGGGAAAGAACTTCCCGTGATGAAATCCACACTGGAAGAGGCTGTCCGTGGAGTAATCAAATATGCTCCATCTGCATTCAACTCGCAAACGAGCAGAGCTGTCATCCTTTATGATGAAAAGCATGATTGGCTTTGGGATCGAATTCTCTCCAAGCTGGTAGCAATGATTCAGGATCCAGATCAGAAAAAGCAGACTGAAGAGAAAATTGCAGGTTTCAAGGCAGCTTCAGGAACCATTCTGTTCTTTGAAGAGATGGCAACCATCCGCAATCTTCAGGAACAGATGCCACTCTACAGTGAGAATTTCGCGCTCTGGAGTCACCATGGAACCGGTATGGCACAGTTCTCTGTCTGGACGGTTCTCGCTGAGCTTGGAGTTGGTGCCAGTTTGCAGCACTATGGGAATCTCATTGAGGAAGAAGTACTTGCACATTTCGACCTTCCCTCCTCCTGGTCACTGGTCGCCCAAATGCCTTTCGGCTCGATCGAGAAGGACCCAGGTGAGAAGGATTTTCTTCCCATCGAGGAACGGGTACTGGTTATTGCATAATGAATTAAAACTGATAAGGGGGTGGAGCCTTGCTTCTCCCCCTATTTCTCAATACGCTTATACTATGAGCAACCTATTTTCCACCACCTATGAAGGCCCCCTTGGCACCCTAACACTAACTAGTAACAAGGATGCATTGTTGGGGATTTCATTCATTTCTAAAATAAGAGAAGAACAAGAAAGTAGTCCTGTCCTGGAGATGGCGATGCAACAATTGGATGCATACTTCAAAGGGAAATTACAGCAATTCACGGTTCCCCTTGAACTGCATGGAACTGCGTTCCAGGAGTCTGTCTGGAAAGCGCTCTCTCTGGTACCCTATGGTACTGTAGTCAGTTACCAGGATATCGCAATTGCCATAGGCAATCCCAAGGCTGTACGTGCTGTGGGGATGGCAAACAACAAAAATCCCATCAGCATCATCATTCCCTGCCACCGGGTCATCGGCAAGCAGGGATCACTCACAGGGTATGCTGGTGGTCTGGATAAGAAGCAGTGGCTTCTCTCCCATGAACGAGCAAATCAGAGCAATACATAATCCAGCTTCAGGAGAAGATTCTGCTGGTAATCACCAAAATGTTCGCCGAAGAGGCTGACACCACCGATATTTTTTGCATGCTCCTTGATACCGATCTTTACACTGATAAAACAGGACTCCCAGAGCATGAGATCCTCGATGGTTACATCCCCGATAAGTTCATTGTTCAGGTACGTCCCTCTGCTGTTCACCACCCAGTGATTGAGCAACCCATATTGGTTCAAGGTATCAGGCCACCAGGGAGGATTGTATTTCCCTTTCCTTCCCCCTAGATCTCCTGGGCTTGTCCAAGTACCAATCTCTCTTCCATTAATCCATACGGTTATATCACTTGGCCAATCATTACGGTAGAAGGGAGCTTCAGAGCAAGCCTCAAAGCTCAGATCCAGATTTTTTGGTCTCCCCAAGTTTGCAACAGCATTGGGAAAGCGATATTCCACATACCCCTTGTAAAACCATAGCAACTGAGCATCGGTGCGCTCAGCATAGTAGAAAGAACTTGGCTGGTCGAAGATACCGATTGCACTCTTTTCGCTAACCAATCCACAGGTTGGATGTATGTCACAATCAACGAAGTTGCCGATCGGCATATTCAGAACCACTGAATTTTCCTTGAGTGCATCTGACTGATCGAGCAACAGCTTGATCAAGACACGGTCACATCCCCTGCTGCTTACCTTCATGGAACCTCGGATCCCTGGTTGGGACTCTGTGATCAGCAATCCAGCTTTTTCAAGTATGCTCACATGCAAGGCAGCAGTTGAGGTAGGTAGTTCCAGATGTTCAGCTATTTCGTTGACACTGAGGCTCCGTTCATTCAGCAATTCGAGGATGTTGATCCTTGCTTCATTAGCAATCGCCTTCGCAACAACCAACATCTTCTCTTTATCAGAATAATCAAGGAGTATCTCTTTGAGCATGTTTGATCCCTCTTATCACTCATCCTAACACAAATAAAATAGCAGAAACATCAAATTTTATGAAATTGAGAACCGGAATAGATTCCAAGATTGTCTTGGAGCAATAAACGTATCCATTATCTCACTTTTTACAACAGGTTTTATATTCTCCGGGTTATTTTTCTCGTTTACAGCCTTCAAATCTCTATGGTGCAAAGTGATATGTTCAATAAGCTTCAGTTGCCCGGAAAATCCTACTGCATCCAAATCAAGCTCGATATCTTCATGAAGGCTTCTGTTGATGACAAACAGATCAAGTTCCTGTTCCTCTTCATGATACACAAGCACTGCATCTGCGTACGGGACCTCGCCATAGCGATTGTTTTCATAGGATGGCACGTCCAATCGGATATCAAGCACCTCTCCCCTTCCATACTTAGATGCATAATAGAAAGGCCAGTAGATGGTTTGGGCCCAGCTTGGTCCCCCATCTTCGGTCATGATCGGAGCAATGACGTTTACCAACTGGGCAAGACATGCAACTTTCACCCGATCACAGTGTTTGAGCAGGCTGTTGAGTAGGCATCCTACTACCAATGCATCTTCAAAGGTATACACATCTTCAAGTATATGCTTTCCAACCTTCCAGTCAGGTTCTGCTTTGTCATGTTCGTTGGAGTGGAACCATACATTCCATTCATCAAATGAGAGATACATGGTCTTTTTGGAACGTTTCTTCGCCTGTACATAATCACATACATGTACGACTGTTTCTATGAACTCGTCCATTTTCTTGCTTGAAGCAAGAAAGGTCTCTGCATCATCTTCATCATTTCTGAAGTACATGTGCAGTGACAGGTAGTCGGCAATATCCCATGTATGCTCAAGTACCGTCTCTTCCCAGGCGGGGAATGTAGGCATATCACTATTGCTGGAACCACAAGCCACCAATTCAAGGCTGGGATCATAGAGCTTTAGAGCCTTTCCTACCTCAGATGCGAGACGCCCATACTCCTCGGCTGTCTTGTGACCAACTTGCCAGGGGCCATCCATTTCATTACCCAGGCACCACATCTTGATATCATAGGGGGCTTCTGAACCATGGCTTTTTCTCAATTCACTTAACGCAGTACCTCCTGGATGATTACAATACTCAACCAGGTCCTTTGCCTCATCGATTCCACGGGTTCCCAAGTTGAGTGCCATCATCGGTTCTGTGCCTACTTTCTGACACCACTCCATAAACTCCTTGATCCCGAACTCATTTGGGTCCAATGCTTTCCAGGCAAGATCAAGCCGTACCGGTCTCTCTTCAACAGGACCTACAGAGTCTTCCCAGCGATGGTTCGACACATAGTTGCCTCCAGGAAATCTAACCATGGGCACATCAAGATCCTTGACGAGTTTCATGACATCGGTACGCAGCCCATCACCATCAGCGAGTGGATGATCCTTCTCGTAGATACCCCCATACACACAACGTCCCAATTGTTCGACGAAGGAACTGAACAACCGCTTGTCAGCGGTACCAATTACATAATTTTTAGATGCATGTACTGTACATTTCACGTAGGTTTCTCCTGTTATATCAACCTTTTACCCCACCGCTGGTAAGACCAGCGATAAAATAACGTTGGAAGAAAATGAAAACTATGATTATAGGAAGTGTTGCGGCCAATGCTCCAATTATCAGTAAGTCATAGTTGTTTCCATATGGAGTCAGTAAGGTATTCAGTCCAATGGGCAATGTGAACTTTTCCCCAGAACGGAGAACAATCAATGGCCAAAGAAAATTGTTCCAACTCTGCATGGACATGAAAATCGCCATAGCAGAAAAGGCTGGTGGCATAATGGGGATGACAATCCTGAAAAATATGGAGTACTCATTCAATCCATCAACACGCCCTGCATCTATAAGATCGCGGGGAACTCCATCAATGTATTGCCTAAAGAAAAATATCGCAAACGGCGATACAATCATGGGAAGGAAGACACCCCAAAAGGTATCTATCAAAGAAATGCTAATCATGAGTTTATACAGAGGAAGAATGAGGATCTGTATCGGTACAAGCATGAGAAATATCACTAAGGTTGTTACCATCTTCCTTCCCTTGAACTGATAAAGAGAGAGACCATAGGCAACAAAAGAGCTGAGGAATAGTGCCAGACATGTTTGCAACAACATCAAAAGCAAGCTATTTCCGAACCAGGTAAAATATATTCCATCCCTAATTGTGTAAAGCCCCTTAAATGTAGCTACATTCAAATCGGTAGGGATTAGCGTCTTGAGTGTTATTCCATACCGCATAAGATCCCGCCCTGGGCGGAAGGCTGCCAAAGTCAAAGCATAAAGTGGTACCAGATAGATAAGTGACAATACTGTTAACACAAGGTATTTAACAAAGGTTCGTCTTGAGTGGTGGTAGATTCTAGCCATTATCGCCTCCCCTCAGATTCAAAGAAACCGAACAGTTTTAAGAACGAGATGCTCAGGGTGAATACAATGATAAGGAGGACAATCCCTATGGCGCTTGCCATACCCATCTCTCCCTCCTGAAATCCTTTATTATACAAATGTCCTACAATAGTCAGCCCAACATTATTGGGAGAAGGTTTACCTGCCCAAAGGATGAAACTTTCCTCAAACATCGCAAAGCCGCCAAATATGGAAATGGTAGTCACAAAAATGGTCGTACTCTTCAGCAAAGGGATGGTAATCCTCCAGAGTTTTTGGGAAGGGGATGCCCCATCAATATCTGCAGCCTCATAAAGTTCATCAGGAATCGCTTGCAACCCTGAGAGGAAGTAGATGATATTTACTCCCACCCACCGCCAGAGTGCAAGGATCAAAAGAAGAATCATAGCCTGGTGAGGTCCACCAAGCAACCACTGTCGTGGTTCAGCTCCCAATGCTACTGCGAGTGTATTGATAAGACTCTTCTCACTGGATGCAAATAAAAGACGCATAACAGTCCCAGCAACAACAATCGATACCAAGCTGGGTATATATAATACTGAGCGGTATACCGTATTGATGGTTCTATTCCCACTGTTCAACCATACGGATAGAAGCAAGGGGATTGGAATAAGAAGTGCTATCGTGTAGACAGTGTAACGAAAACTATTTTTAAGGGCTACCTTGAATTCAGGATTGTCTAGCTTGCGATAATTCTCCAGGCCGATAAATTCAACTTGCCCAGGGTAAACTTGTTGAAACCCCATAATTATTGTACTGATAATTGGATACAAATAAAAAATGAGGAAGGATGCAATAAAAGGCAGGATAAAGACATACGGCGCTACCTTGGCGGAACCCAGAGTTTGTTTCTTTGTCATCCATGTCTCCTTGTAGAACAACACAACTGAGGATACGCCAAGGTATTGACGTATCCCCACTTTAAAAGATCTAACGAACGAGATCCGCTGCTTCTTTCAATGCCTCAGCAGGACTCTTTGTCTGCTGCTGTAAAGCCTGAATCATAACGGTTGATTTCAATCTATCAATAACCGCAGGGAGTTTTTCCTTGATATTGACGCTCTTGATCTCATCCTTGATATCCAGCAACATGCCGAAAATATCCTCGTTCTGGTAGTATTCAGTGAACTTGTTCGCTGCATTCATCCTTGGATTGTCCCAGACATCCCAACGTGGAGGATCAAAACCGAGGTCTTCCCAGATTTTCAAGTTACCTTCCTCAGATCCTTTTGCGAACATCAAGAAATCCTTGGTTAGCTCAATATCTTTTGCCTGGTTGGTTACAGATGTTCCTGTCCCACCCATTCCAGCTGAACGGGCACCACCCGCTGTCCATCTTGGCATCGGCAGTATCAATATCTTTCCAGCCAGGTCCGGCATATAGTCGGTGAATCTATTCATGTACCACATCGGCATCCAAATGGATGCTGCACCACCATCATTCATGAATCCATAATACTCTTCAGCATGATGGAATCCACCAGGAGTAGCTATAGCTGCACCACTGTTCAACAGATCCTTGAGGTATTGCAGCGTTTTTACGTTGATTGCGTTATCGAGGATAACATTTCCGTCTGCATCAAGAAAATCAGAACCTTGTTGAGCAATTAAAGGCCAGAATGACCAATGTTCAGTTACTTCTATGGTAGTCATTGGCTTACCGGTCTTTTGTTTTACGATCTTTGCTGCCTCCATGTAGTCATCCCAAGTCTCGATTGCATACGGATCAACGCCTGCAGCATCGAGAATTTCCATATTGTAATAAATTACTGATGCACCAACGTGGAATGGAAGGCCATAATTCTTACCATCCTTGCTATAGATGTCTAGGCGTGAAGTGACAAACTTATCGCGTACCGGGTCAATAACATCATTGAGTGGTACAAGCTGGATGTTTCCCTTGAGGAAGTTGGGATATTTCGCTATCTCAATGTCCACGAGGTCTGGAGCACCAGTTCCTGCCTGCAAGGATACCAGCAACTTGGTGTGCATATCCTCATAGGGAAGGACTTCTCCCTTGAAGTTAATCTTCCTGTCTGGGTTCTGCTCATTCCAAAGTTCAGCCATGTCAACATAGAATTGCATATGAAGGTCCTGGAACGTCCAGAAAGTGATTTCCGTACCTTCTGCTGAAGTGGTGCTTGCTTCCTTTTCTCCAGCTGCAAATACCATACCGACCATACAAGTGATCAATACCAAGAACAACAAAATCCGTTTCATAACACTCTCCTTTTTTTGAACAATATTCCTGTTCAATACGTGCTAATTGGAATATTCATTCCAATAAACTTGGACCTTATGTTTTTAGTATAGTACGGATATAGCAGTTGTCAAGAGTATCATTATAAAATTCCCAGAATGTTAGAACATAGCAAATTATTGAATATGAAATGTATAGGGTTAACGGGAACATATACGAAAGCTGACTGGATATTCCTAAGCTATTCATGCTATATAGTAGAGGATAGCCTAAGATATATACCAAGATAATTGGACCATAAGACAGGAAAAATGGACACCCAAACGGGTGTCCATCTCTATTGTGAACCGTTGTTCGGTAATCTGCTTATTGCAAGGCAAGCAAACTGAAGACCAAGGTAAAGAGAGCAACTGTCTCAACAATACCGATGACGATAAAGTAGTTAGCAGTACCCTTTCCAGTCTCAGCAAGTGCATCACATGCACAGGCGGCAGTCTTTCCCTGCATCCATGCAGAGAGTCCGATAGCTGCACCACCGAACACACCAACACCCAATGCCAGGGTTGATGAGGCCCCTGCAGCAATGGCTGCAGCAATGAAGTTCATCAAGAGGAACCCGTAAATGGTCTGGGTAAGCGGAGCACCGGCAAATGCAACCATGATGAACGGAGCAGGTTTACCGTTCGCGTAGCACTTCTTCCAACCACCAACTGCTGCCTGGGCAGCAGCGCCAGCGCCAAGTCCCGACCCAAGAGCCGAGAGAGCCAATGCACATGCCAATCCAATAAATTCCAAGTTTCCCATGTGTTTCTCCTTAGTTGTTACCAAACAACGATCAGTTTTCTTCCACCGTTTGGGTAAACGGTTCATATGCGATCCCAGTCCACTCCATGCCGAGCTGACCAGAGAACTCCAATAGATTCAGGCGCACACCGTGCACTACTACACTCAGCAACCCCATTACAATGTTCAGGGAGTGCCCGATTACCAGAACCAAGATTCCAGCAACAAGTGCAAACCCACTGAGCATTCCACTTGCCATACTGTTGAAACTCTGTGCGATGGCAACAGAAGCCATTCCGACAGCAAACAAACGAATATAACTCATGATATTTGAGAATGTGCTGATGGTATTGAGGAAGGTGGTGAAAAAACCACCCAATCCACTGGCAAGTCCTTTTCCAAACTTGATCCCAGGGCCTTGTGATCCAAAGACAACCACCAATAGAAACCCTGCCCCTACGACTGAAGCAACATACATCATGTTTGCTGGTTCACCGATGACCAGTTGCAATACCACAAAATAGAGAGCCAGAATATCCATCAACCATCCGATATCAGCAACAAAACTCAGATCCTTCTTGGGAATCTTGTGGATTACATTGAGGATGCATGCCAGACTCAGCTGAACCGTACCAATGATGAAGCAGAACTTCATGACGGTGTTCTGAGCTGTACTGGCAGTCAATCCAAAAAGTTCAGGATAGTTTGATATGGATGGAATGACCAGGGTCTGAAGGAAAGGAACTGCCACAAGTATTTCCTTTGATCCGAACCAGGTACCTGTCAATGACCCCCATACTATTGTGGCAATACTAAGCACATAGAGCAACATGACCATGGTATTTGCCTTCTTTGCTTTTGCATGCAATAGTACAGCGGTCGCCAAGAAAATGATACCATAGCCTGCGTCTCCGATGATCATCGCAAAGAACAAGGTGAAGAACAACAGGAACCAGGTGCTGACATCATTCTCCCGATAGCCAGGAACAGTGCCCAGGATATCAAATACAGGCTTGATGATCCCTACACCCTTCGGGTACTTGATCAAGGTTGGTGGTGTGTCATCCTCTGTGACATCATCCAACTGGTACGCCCAGCCTTTCTGCCTGGCAAAGGATATAAAGTCATCTACCTTGGTCTCTGGAAGATAGCCCGAAAGCCAAACCAGGTCCTCTCCCCCTTCAAGCTGTTCCCCAACCTCCTCAAAGCGCATTGCCATCTCCAGCTTCTTCAATTGGAACGAGAGAGCATCAAGATAGGTACCTGCTTCCTTGAGGGCATGGACCACATCCTTCAGACGGCTCTCATCTGAAGCTTTCCTGTGCTGTAGAAACCCAAGACCATGTTCACTCAGGGTAAAAGGTTTGGCTGGAACTGATGGATCGAGTGTTTCCCCTACGGTTGCAATGGCCACCTGCCCTGCAACCGGAGAGAGCTCAATATATTGGATTGAGGAATCCAGGTTCTTCAGGTCTTTCCTGGAAAGAGTATAAAAGTGCAAGGCTATCCCTTCTTGGGACAGCTGCCTCACTTCCTCTGGGTCGAAATCACCCCACTCCTTCAGCTCCTCAATCTGAGCTGAGTCAGCCTTGATTTCCTCTTCGAGGGTATCTCTTGTCTCCAAAAGTCCTTGATAGCGTTCAAGAAGCTCATAAAACACTTCATCAGAGACCACACTCTGGGAAGGCATGTGCTTTTTGTCTTGCAGATCAAGAATGACATTCCGTAAGCTGTATATCTGGTCATAACGCTTTTGGAGTTGTTCAATCTTTTGGGTCTGGACCTGTTCGCTGGTTATATGGAGCAGACCACCTTTTCTGAGATCCCTGAGCATGGTACGGCCATTATGTGCCTGAACGACGATATAGGCCTTTTTCATTGGTACAATCATCTCATGCCCCCTGCATCAGCTTTTTCTTGGCGATCTTACCACGAACAACAGCAGCAGTCTGCTGGTCACCCAGGTAGATGGCAATCCGCCGTATATTATCCTTTGCCTCAGGTATCTTCACCTTCTCAAAAAGGTTCACCCGTTGACTGGTGGTTCTCAACTCTTTCTCAAGGAGTCTCACCTGTTGTTCCAGCGTTGCAATCAAGGCATCATAACGAGCCAAGTCACGAAGGCTCTCCAATCCTTTGTCCACCCAAAGAGGATAGTCAGCAAGGTTATAAGAGATGGGAACAAAGGTCAGTTCCTTGAATACTGGAATGGTCACACCGGCGATATTGCCTTTTGCTTTGACCACCTTGTCTATCTTGATGAGCTTTTCAACCTTAAGTTCAGAAGGGAATACGGTATTCTCATGATACACAGCAATCCACGTCTGCATGTCCTGAACGAGCGTCTCCTGCTTTTTCTTCAGTGAAACCACCTCAGCAGAAATTTGCCTGATAACCATCTGCAACTGTTGTTTCTTCAGTTGCAGGGTCGGCAGATACCGCTGGTATTGCTTCAATCTGTCCTTCTGGAGTTTCTGTTCGTTCTTGGTCAGTTTGACGGCCATCTCGACTCCTTAGTCATTCAACTTCCTGGGCCAGCGACTCAGGATCAAATCACTCTTCAATCCTGTTTCATTTGGCTCGAAACAGTCACTGAGAATCTCCCACCCCAAGTCCAGTGCTTCTTCAAGGGGGATATTTACACTCAAATCCATCAATTTGCTTTCAAACAATCGACCATACTTGAGCAGTTTCTCATCCCAATCGGTCATATTGAAGCCCATTGATTTCTTTTCGAGTGACTCCTTGTATGATGCATACAGTTTGATCATACCATCCATCAAAGCACGATGGTCATCCCTGGTATCCTTGTTTACCTGCTGCTTGAGTCGACTCAGCGACCCAAATGGCTCGATTCTTCCACCCTTGAGATAGTACTGACCTTCGGTGATATACCCGGTATTATCAGGAACCGGGTGCGTGACATCATCACCAGGCATGGTGGTTACTGCAAGAATGGTCACAGAACCTGCACCCTCAAAGTCAACGGCTTTCTCATATCGGGAAGCAAGGGAACTGTAGAGGTCACCTGGATATCCACGGTTGGAAGGTACCTGGTCCATGGTAATGGCCATTTCTTTCATGGAGTCAGCAAAGTTGGTCATATCGGTAAGGAGTACTAGTACCTTCTTGCCATCCTGTGCAAAACGCTCAGCAACGGCAAGGGCCATATCAGGGACCAACATGCATTCAACGGTTGGGTCACTTGCAGTATGGATGAACATGATCGTCCGACTCATTGCACCACTACTCTCCAAGGTATCCTTGAAAAAGAGATAGTCATCATACTTGAGACCCATACCGCCAAGTACAATCAGGTCAACTTCAGCCTGCATGGCAATCCTTGCAAGCAGTGGGTTGTAAGGCTCACCACTGACACTGAAAATGGGAAGTTTCTGACTCTCTACCAAGGTGTTGAAGACGTCGATCATCGGGATACCCGTTCTGATCATGTTACGAGGAATGATACGCTTTGCTGGATTAACCGCAGGACCACCGATATCAATCATATTTTCCGACAGTGAAGGTCCATTGTCACGGGGTTTACCCGTACCATCAAATACACGACCAAGAAGGTTCTCCGTATACGAAACACGCATCGGGACTCCAAGGAATCGCACCTGATCACCGGTGGATATACCCTGTGCACCACTGAACACCTGCAAAGAGACCAGATCATCATCAAGCTTGATGACACTCGCATAGCTCTGTTCACCTCCAGAGGTGACAATGGCAAGCTCACTGTTGCTTACCCCGACGGCACGTACGGTAATGACGTTTCCAACGATGGATTCAATTTTTGAATATATTTTCTGCATCTGCAACCCCTTAGATCAACTGCTCAGCGTCCGGGTCAACACTACGTTGTTTCCCCTGGTACAGTGCAAGGATCTCTCCTTCTATCTGTGTGAAGCGCTCGCTCTTCGTTTCAACATTGTTCCAGTCAAGGAACTTCTGCCTAAGCGTGTTAAAGAAGGAACGCACATGTTTCTTATCTTCCAGGTCAAACTCAGTGGCAAGCACCTTGAACAGTACCTCAAAGGTATGTTTCTGTCTTTCCGGTGGGACCGAAGCATCGACTGGGTCGAAGGAGTTCTGCTGCAGGTAAAAAGCATCAATCAACTCACTCTTCTGATACGTGATATAGTCTGAAACCGAGGTTCCCTCTTCACCAACAACCTTCATCATCTGGTTGACCTCATTACCCCTTCTCAGGATATTGCGGGCATACTCGACCTTTTCCTGCTTGATGATACCCTCATATTTCGACCAGGAAGTGAGAGGATCGATTGCAGGATATTTGCGTGCATCACTGCGTTCACGGCTCAAGCCGTGGAAAGCACCGACAACCTTGAGTGTAGCCTGGGTGACCGGCTCCTCGAAGTTGCCTCCGGCGGGACTGACAGTTCCTCCGATGGTTACCGAGCCGATACGACCATCACGCAGACGCACCTTTCCAGCTCTCTCATAGAACTCTGCAATGCGGCTCTCCAGATACGCTGGGAATGCCTCTTCTCCGGGAATCTCTTCAAGACGACCACTCATCTCACGCATTGCCTGTGCCCAGCGACTGGTGGAGTCAGCCAGGAGCAGGACGCTGAGTCCCATCTGTCTGTAGTACTCAGCCAGCGTTACTGCGGTGTATACGGAAGCCTCACGGCTTGCTACCGGCATGGAAGAGGTATTGCAGATAATGATGGTACGTTCCATCAGAGAACGACCGGTCTTCGGGTCAATAAGCTCAGGGAACTCCTTGAGAACCTCTACTACCTCACCTGCTCTCTCTCCACATGCAGCAATAATGACAATATCCACATCTGCATTACGGCTGGTCATATGCTGGAGAACAGTCTTTCCTGCACCAAAAGGGCCAGGGGTACAGTAGGTACCACCTTTTGCAACGGGAAGGAAAGTGTCAATGATCCTGATTTTGGTGACCAGGGTCTCATCGGGGCGCAATCGCTCCTCATACAGTTTGATGGCTTTCTTGACCGGCCAGGTGAAAATCATGGAAAGGTCTTTCTTGTTCCCTTTTGCATCCTCTACAGTACAAATGGTATCACGTACACCATAACTACCCTTTTTCTTGATGCTTACCACTTCCCAATCAGTATCATTGAGATTGAATGGAATCATGATCTGGTGGGTGAACAAGCCTTCAGGGACAGTTCCGAATGTATCGCCGGGACGGAGCCTGTCTCCCACCTTTGCAACAGGGGTGAACTCCCAATCATTGTTGGGAATTGCATCAAGATACACCCCGCGTTGGAGAAAGAACCCACACTGTTTAGCGAGTTCTGGAAGGGGGTTCTGCAAACCATCATAGATCTGCTGCAAGAGCCCGGGGCCCAAGGCAACACTCAACATCTCGCCGGAGAACTCAACGGTATCCCCAACGCGGATCCCACCGGTCATTTCAAAGACCTGCAGGGAAGCCGTATTCCCATTGATACGGATTACCTCACCCTTGAGGCGATCATCACCAACATGGATATATCCGACTTCATTCTTTGCAATAGCACTGTCGAACTCGACTGTTACCATATTCCCGTTGACGCCTAAGACACGCCCACTTGTATTTGCCATATCCAACTCCACTAATTGTTCTCAATCTCAGTCTGAATATTGGAAAAGAGACGCTTGAACTCAGCATTTCCTTCCTCTCGGGTGAAAAGACTTTTTCTTTGCAGTATTTTCAGTTTCAGCGCATACGAAAGCAACCCTTCAATATCGAATGTATGAAGAGCACTCAAATCATCCAGATAGTTCCAATGCAACCGGATCAGCAACATTTCAGCTTGTAATACGTCATCACTGGAAAGAGCCTGACGCACAGTATCGCTGATATTGGCTTCCTTATCCCCATCATTTCGATAGGAGGGGTCGGAGAGAGAAAGTTTTCTGCTTCTTGCCTCAGTCAACTCCTTCTTAACCATGCCAGCAAAATGTTGGTACTGGGAGAGAAAATGATGTGAGGATGCAACACCGCTTACCGCCTGCTCCAAAAGCAGGTAGTGAGCCTTGCTTACCTGATCTTTGCAGAGAGAAAGAAAGGTATCAGTTGTGAAGGGAAGCACTCCGTCATACCGTAAGGAAGGTAACGTTGCCACCAAATAATAGTAGGAAGCCACGACAACTCCTTATTGTTCCGCTTTGAAAACGATGTCCTGGATGGAAGGAGAAAGAAACGGACGAAGCAGTTCCGCAGTCTCCTCTGCACTGAAATCATAGAATGCCGAACCATCCTTCTCACTTACCCTGAAACCAGATCGAACGGAAGGAACTGCCTTGATTTCAAGACCTTTCTTGAGTTCATCAGCAAGTTCCTTTTCCAGGGATGTTGCAAGCTGATCGAAATCTTTCTTGCTCAGCTGCAGTTCTTTTCCCCCGATATCGGAAAGGGAAGAAACAACCTTGATAATTACATTGACAAGGTCCTTGCTGGAATAGGCTTTCTCGATATCAGTGGTAAGAATCCTGTCCAGTTCTGCTTGTATGGCCTTCTTCAGGGAGAGCTGTACATCCCTGCTGGCCTGCTGAAGACTGCTGATTGCACTCTGGTCCCGCGTCTGGATCTCCTTGTGAGCTTTCTCGATTTCCCGAGCAGCCTCTTTGCGGGCTTTCTCAACCAATGCTGCAGCCTCAGCCTTTGCATCAGCAATAATCTGATCAGCCTCTTTCTGTGCAGCCTCAATTCCATCCCGGCGGATGGAAGCAACCAAATCTTGAATCTGTTGAGCCATCTGAATTCCTACCTTGTACTTGAGTTCCAATAGGTCACGAAAAATTTGGATTCTGCCTACATACGCAAAATTTACCAAACTGTAGGGAATTATCGTGCAATGAACATAAAATTTCAACCTATTTGTCAATTTTTGTCCATTTGGCTATATCTGGTCCCCCATAGCCAAAAGAAATCACCGGAATTCTATACCCTTCCCGATATTTTTGCTAGGATGTCCCCATGAATATGCTTGCAAGACATGCCCATCTCTATACCAACGGGAGTAAACGGGGGATTCTCTGTATTGAGAATCTTCACGATGGAAAGGTACATCTACTCATCAGTAAAAACATGGTGAACGATATACAATCAATTCGGTTCCGCCTCGATCTGGGAACATTTGAGCATACAGCGCTCCAGGATGCGTATGAGCACATTGGCCTGGAAGTATTTTCCATCAGGGTATTGGCAACCGCTGAGGAGAATGAAAACTTGAGTGACTTGCTCGCTGCACAAGAATCATTGCTTGTATCGCAAGGAAAATTACTCTATTGAAGCATTTCCCTTGATGTCCCTCTTATAGAAACAAAAGGAGGGATATCATGTACGGAAGAATTCAGAAGCATAGTACCCAGAGGCTTTTTACCAATGCCCAGGAGGCCTACCGCTTGCTTGCACACTACTATCTGCAAGTTGCTAATACGGGTGGATGTATCCTCGATTACCTGCTACTGCCCCATTCAATTGACTTGTTGCTCTTCTTTCCCAATACCATGCATAATCTCATTGCAGTGGATTCCGCTCATCTGCTTCCACTCTTTGGTACATTGGGAGCCAAGGGAAAACACTACCCTTTCTCTGGAACCTATGAACTCTACCATGCAAGTCACTGTTTCTGTGAATTGGGAAAGACAGGAGCAAATGTCCTGCCTTTCAGCTTGGAAACTATAGTGCAGGTAAAGAAACATGCTGGGATTTGCTCGCCTTCGTCCTGTCTTTTTTGATCAGATTCCGTACCCCTTGGATGGTTACTCGTATTGCATCCTCGGTATCGTGGAGCTTAGGATTCTCCATACCCAGGAGTTCACGCTCCTGGTTTCCCACCACGAAGAAGTCACTACCACAGCGAACGCCCAAGTGTGCAGCAACCACAAAGAGGGCAGCACTCTCCATCTCGCTTGCCAAGACACCGAGTCGCTTCCAAGCCTCCCATTTGTTAATCAGGTCATAACTGACCGGCATCAGGGAAGGATCATGCTGGCCATAGAAAGAGTCCTTGCATTGCACTACCCCCAGGTGACTTTTTTTCCCGAGTTGGTCAGCAGCCTCTTTCAATGCAGTTACTACCTCAAAATCAGCCACAGCAGGGAATTCAATAGGTGCATACTCCCTGCTGGTTCCTTCCATTCTTACCGCAGCGGTAGCAATCACGACATCACCACCCATCACGTCCAAGGCAATACCGCCGCAAGTACCCATGCGGATGAATGTATCACTTCCGCATTTGAAGAGTTCTTCCATTGCAATAGATGCAGATGGTCCCCCTATACCAGTGGAGGTAACAGAGACCTTTTCCCCATCAAGATACCCTGTATAGGTAACATATTCCCTGCTGTCAGCCACCAGAGACGCATCATCAAGATACTTTGCGATCAGTGGCACCCGCTTCGGGTCACCAGGAAGAATGACATATCTGCCCACATCGCCCTCTTTGATATGCAAATGGTATTGGATACCTGTTCCGTTCATATAGTCTGACATAAATCCTCCCTCTTGCTTTCATGGTATCACCCACGGTATCAAGGTGCAAGCTGTCTCAGTACCCCATCTGCTTCAACATATCTGCAAGCACACGAAACCGCTCACCAAGTCGTTCCCCTTCTTGGGATAGTGCATCATTGAGCAGACGGATATCGGTGTCTATCATCGGATTATCTGTGCAAACCTCGACGCTCATGGCATCCCCTTGCAGTCCAATACGGTCAATGGTCTGTTGATCTGGATCGTAGAATTTGGGAAATCGATAGGCATCCTGAAAATAGAGGTTGGTTCTACATATCAGGATCGCCAAGTCAAGTGCACGGGTAAGGGGAAGTTCTTCACTCTGGCGTGACCACTTCTCCCCAGTATAACGCCACACCTTTGCTGATGCTTCCACACTGCCCCGATCATTCCACTGGGCCAATCCAATCGAGAGACCTTTGGCATCACTTTCATTTGCCTGCTTTCCATCAACGTGTTCATAGTTCGGTACCACGATAACGGGCTTGTGTTTCAAACTTGTAGGTATCTTCATGCATGTATCTCCTTTGCGTGTGTATGGGTTTGTTTCATCATGGAGAGCAGTGCTTCAAGGTCTGCACGATAATCAGAAACATCCTTTTGATAATCAAGCTCTTCCAAAATGGAAAACTTCAAAATGGAAGGCCCATGCTTGTCATAGCTATCCTGTAATGATGGATAGTTTGCCAGAGCCCCAACAGAAAGTCGTAAAAAGAGAGAGTTCTTGGTTGCCTGAAAATTGTTGCTTACCCCCAGATACTCCTGTGAAGTACTGGAATCAACCAAGAGAAATACACCCATTGGAGGTTTTTGCTCCTCATAAAGGGAACGAAGTTGTTTTTTATCCATAGAGTAACCTTTAGTAAATTACTAATTTAGTATACTCAGTAAAATGCCCTCTGTAAAGAGGGCATGATCAACATTTCTAAAGTTCTACGTATGTTTTGCCCATACCCCCATCTTCTGGATTGGCAAATCGGAACCCTCGAATCGAATGATGCTTCTCCAGATATGAGGAAATACCCTTGGAGAGAATTCCGTCCCCATAGCCATGGATAACAGAGAATTGAGATACACCATGAACCAAACAGCTTTCAATCTGCTGTTCAAGGGAGGAGAGAGCTTCCTCCAGGGTATACCCTCTCAGGTCGAGCATCAGTTTAGGCCGCGGAGTGCTGCTATGGTACGAAACCAACACTTTCTTCTGTTGCTCCTTGATCGCCTGCAATTGCTTGCCCTCTAGTGTCATTCGCATCGATCCAATTGCAACAAGATACTTGTTCCTTCCCTGCTTTTCCAGGATTTTTCCCAATCGTTTCGCAGTTCCACAGAGCACTTCCATGCCTTCATTGAACTCCTGTGGGTTTTGGTCCTCCAGATCTGAAAGTTCCTCTTCGCTCTGTTCAAGCAGAGCTCGTTCATCCTGTACCTTTTTCTCCAGGCTTTGCACATACGCTTTCACCTGCTTGCGTTTGGCCTTATCCAGTTCACCTTCCCTCATGGTCTTTACAAGGTTTTCCAGCTCTTTTCGTTTTGCACTCATGAACCGAGCAAGCTCGGTTGTTTGTTCATCCTTGAGCTGTACTTCCCTTTGCCGTACTTGAAGCTCCTTGAGCTGCAGTTGTTTCACCTCTTGCTGAAGCGTGTAATATCGCTTCTGGATCTTTTCTTCCTGCTTCTCAAGCTCTTTTCGTTTTTCCTCAAGATCCTTGATGATGGAAGCAATCTGGACAGCTTCACTGCCAAGATAGTGTTCAGCACGAGATATGACTTCCTCAGGGAGTTTCATATAGCGGGCAGTATCGATCGCGTGGCTCTCTCCGGGCAACCCCTGTATGACATGGAAGGTGGGCATATGGGAGTGTTCGTTGAACTCCATTGAGGCATTGATCACTTCCTTCTTTGCATAGGCAAACTGTTTGAGTACTCCATGATGACTTGTCACAAGCGTCAGTTTTGCCTTATCCAAACAGAATTCAAGTACAGAGCGGGCAATTGCAGAACCTTCGACTGGATCGGTGCCACTGCCAAGTTCATCGAGAATAACCAAACTTCTCTCACTCATGTTCCTGAGAATGTAACCGATCTGTTTCATATGGCCACTGAACGTGGAGAGCTCTTCCTCGATCGACTGTTCGTCACCAATATCAGTAAACAGATTGTCAAACAAGGGCAGGCAGCTCCCTTCTTCAGCTGGAATGAACCCACAGTATTGATTAAGCAACGCAAACAATCCCACCGTCTTGATTGTCACCGTCTTTCCACCAGCGTTTGGGCCGCTGATAACAACTGCTCGAACACCTTCTTCAAGTACAATGGAAATGGGAACAGCTTTCCTGCCCAACAATGGATGTCTCGCTTGTTGCAGGTTGCATCGATTTGTCTTCAGGTCTGTTGCAGTGCAGTGCATGTCCAGAGCCCAAAGAGCAATAGAGAAAATGGCATCAAGCATCCCGATACGTGTAGACAAAGTGTTCAGTTGCGCTCTGAGCGCTCTGGCATTGCTGTTCAGCTCACTGAGAATCTTGGCTAGCTCCACAAGCATCTGGTTTTGTGCCATCATCACTGCATTGTTCATCTCTACAAGCGTATAGGGTTCCATGAACACGGTATTCCCTGAACTGGAACTGCTGGAGACGAATCCTTGTACCTGGCTTCTCCTGTCACTTCTTACGGGAATGACCAGTCTTCCATCCCTCATTGCTTCCTGGTCAGTCTGTACTGCAGTAGGATTGCTCCTGATGAACTGGGCACAGAAACGGGAGCGTTCACTCTTGGCTGCTTCCACCTGACGGAAGAGGGCACGTATCCTGGGATGAGTGTTTCTTACCTGCCCACTCTCATCGAGGGTGCTCTCAGTCTGAGTTGCAAAGGCAACCAATTCATTTGGCAACCCCTCTCCCAGAAGCGGGCCCAACACTGCAAAGTATCCATCAGGATCCTGCAGGGACTCCATGTGCGTATACAGATGCTCAGCACTGCGGATATACCGAGCAAGATCAAGCAGTTCATATCCTTCTGCGCCCTGGGTAGGATCATCAAGTGAGGCAAGCGTTTCCTGTATAGCAGGGAATGAGTGGATCATGAGCCTATCGGTACCTGAAAGCAGTTTCATTGCTGCTGCAACTTGTCCCTGGCGTACGGTAAGCTCATCCTGTGTATCGAGAAAAGGAAGCGTCTTAAGAACTTGCACGCCTTCTGGTGCATGGCTCATGCCCTGTATCTGTTGTAAAACCTGGAAGAACCCCAGTTCTTCAATACTCTTGTGATTCATCTCTCTCCATTCGTGTGACCCAGGATTTTGAACGGTCATGTTTTCCCATCCATTCAGGTTTCTTTTCATCGAGGGAAGCAAGCATCCTGAGATAGCTCTCATATCTATCGTAATGGATGAGATCCTGTTCCACTGCCTCCATCACCCTGCATCCAGGTTCCCCCCGATGCAGGCATCCTTCATATGTACATGAGCCTGCAAACTCCGCAAACTCAGGAAAAGCATCGCTTAATTCGTGGGGGTCGGTATGTGGGACGAGGAACTCCCTTACCCCAGGCGTATCTGCAATCGTAAAATCTGGGCCATGCAACAACAGGGCATGATTGGTGGTATGTCGGCCGCGATTATATTTATGGGAGATTTCACCTGTTTTCTGCCCTACTCCCAACAACCGGTTGATCAAGGTGGATTTCCCAACCCCGCTCTGTCCGACAAACGCCACTGTCTTACCCCTAAGAACCTCATGCAGGCGATCAAGATTCTCCCCATTGGCAGCACTGACCGCCATTGTCTGATACCCCAGTTTGCCGTAGAGGGAAAAACGCTCATGTTCCTCCTCTGTGAGAAGGATGTCGCTCTTGTTCAGGATGATCATGACCGGGGCTTTCCGGGAGCAGGCTATTACCCGGTCGATGAATCGTGGCCTGAAAGGAGGACTTTCCACACTGCTTACACAAACCACCAGATCCATGTTGGCCACCACGGTCTGGTTGCATCCTTTCTTGGCATTCCAGCGCTGGAAACAGTTGCGTCTCTCAAGCCGTTCCGTGATCAGTCCCTCTCCCTCATTGGTAATGGCAAATGATACCTGGTCACCTACTGCAAGAGGATTGTACTCATCGGTAACTTGGGACAACTGTTTTCCCTTGATACGGCAAAGAAAAAAGTCTCCTTGAGACTCCACCGTATAAATATTGTTGATCCCTCTGGTTATCAGACCTGTTTGCATCGCTTTCTAGCTCCCAGGAAGTACTGTATCTGCAAACGGGGCTCTTGACAACCAGAAGGTATTTGATACTGTAATGCTATGTTCAGTTTTAAAACGTGTGCTCACCCACTCTGCCATACCTATGTATGCAATGAAGGCGACTATTGTTTTCGCCATAGCAAGAACCAAGACCAACTCTACCAGGATTGTCTTGATCGGCTTACCGGCACCAAGGATATTGTTGACTATTCACTAACAGGCAGCGAGTTCGAGAACCTGACCTTGGGAAAGAAAACCATTTCCGCCTCAAATATGGCGTGGTGCACCTTTAGAAATGTGGATTTCTCACAAGTCACCCTGCTCACCAGCTTTTTCGATTTTTGTTTCTTCGAAAAGTGCAAATTCAACGGGATCGTCTCCCGCTACAGTGTATTTTCCGGAAGCAAGATGATTGATTGCGATTTCTCTGGAAGCATGATCATGCATACCAATTTCAGTGGAGTTGATACACTGCGTTGTTCATTCGATGACTGTGACCTTTACTTTTCGACCTTCAATGCAAGTTTCCTCAGGGATACTGATTTCGAGGACTGCAACTTGAAGAAAGCCGACTTTGTCTATACTGATAGGAGACGCGTCTCCTTCCGCTACTCCAATTGGGAGGAGGCTCGCTTTTGAATATCTATCAACATTTTTCTGTCGTAGGTTTCTGCAACACCTATCTCATTGCCCGCAAGGAGGGCAGTGAGGCCCTCCTGATCGATCCGGGACATGTGGATACGGAGTTGATCAACTTGATAGAAGCAAATCGGTACCAATTGAAACATGTATTGCTTACCCATCGACACCCTTCCCACACAGAGGGGCTTGGAACCCTGAAAAAAATCTACGATGTAGAGATCCATGCCTCCGCCTTTAGCAGCTATGAGTTTCTCTACCATCCAATTGAGGATGCTGAAGTCCTTACTCTCTGTGGTTTGGAGATTGAGGTCATCCATGTACCTGGCCACAGTCTGGACAGTATGGTATATAAAATCGATCATGCATTGTTCACTGGTGATACCCTGCTTTGTGGGAGGATAGGGTCAACACCCGGATACCGGGAGCAGGCTTTGCTTATATCATCCATCAATCAGAAACTGATGACACTCGATGAGAACATCCTGCTCTTTCCCGGACATGGCACGGCAAGCAAGTTGAGGATAGAGCGTATGTTCAACCACGATCTCTTGCAGTTGGGTAAGATTGAGACCGAGCGCCAGAACTGGAGAGAGGATGAGTAGAACGTATATAGGAGCGAAAACGTTCAGGCATTGCGGCAATGAAACGCAATCTCCTTCCCTTTGATGGACTGTCAAGTTCAAGAAGCAAGGCATGCAACATCAGGGTCTCTCCCTCAGTGTTCCCATAGATGGGATCGCCGATGATCGGGTGTCCGTCCTTGCTTAAATGCACCCTGATCTGGTGAGTTCGTCCGGTGTGGAGGGTAATCCTCAAGAGAGCAAACCCACGGTACTGTCTCAGAACCTGATACTCAGTCTTTGCATATCTCCCTTCAGTATCAGCACACGTGGTAAATTTCTTTCGGTCCTTTGGATCACGTTTCAGATGTTTCTCTATGATGCCCTGTTTCTGTTTGAACACCCCTTTTGCCAAGGCAATATAGATTTTCTTCGTTGTTCGGTCCTTGAACTGTGCAGAAAGAAGTCTGTGGCTTATCCTGTTGCGGGCAACCACCATGACGCCACTGGTGTCCTTGTCCAGGCGATGCACAATTCCGGGACGCACTGCAGGGCTGGAAAGATCGGCATCTTCCTCATCTGCATCTTCATCCTGCAGTTCCTCATAGAACTGCTTGCCATAACGATGGACCAGCGCATTGACCAACGTGTGTTCCATATTCCCATTGGCTGGATGTACCACCATCCCCTGTTCCTTGTTGATCGCCAGAAGATCCTCATCCTCATACAATACCTTGAGCGGGATATCTTCCCCTTCAATCCCTCCAAAAAACATTTCACTGAAAAGTATGGTGATATGATCACCTTCTCTGACAAGCTTGCTTTTCTTGCTTGCCTTGCCATTGAGCCGAATCGTGGTATCGGCATCACTCAAGGTAGAACGTGAGATGAGGTCGCTATGCCCAGCAGCATAGACATCCAAACGAAGTGGATGTTCCAAGGATTCGACAATGAGGTCTACCCTCCCTTTCTTAACGCCCATTGGTACTTCCCACTTCACCGACGATATAATCGGCAATCGATATTCCCAGTGAGAGACCGGCGGCAATGGAACCTTGCATGAGGAAACCTTGCAGGTCGGTCGATGGTGTTTCAATGAGCTCGGAATCCACTGCAACGCGATACAGCAATGCAGCCACCGGGAGCGTGATAA
>NZ_JBFXGH010000007.1:0-41334 GCF_050178175.1 Sphaerochaeta sp. | reverse complement strand
TTCATCAGCTCCTTGTAGCGCTTGAACATAGTGTAATCGTGTCTCATGGATATAGTAATGATGTAAAATCTGATGTAAGTCAAGGAAGATGAAGGGGAAGAAGAAACCCACACCATTTAGTGTGGGTTGTCTAAATCTTTGTACTATAAGGGTTAATTTTTAGAGCGCCCTACGGGAGTCGAACCCGCTTCTTCAGCTTGGAAGGCTGAGGTAATACCATTATACGAAAGGCGCTTGCTCTGTATCAATGTATATAAAACATTCTGGAATTTCCGTCAAGTACCTCCAGTTGACAGAGGGAGCACAACACTGGTACAAGTACCATAGAAACAGTTAAGCGAGGATTAAAAGCGTGGGACAACGTGGAGAAGTGTATTCAACAAGACTTGTCAAAAATGACAGGACTTATTTCTTTAATGTAAAAGAGAACATCTATGGGGACATGTTCCTCAACCTGGTGGAAAGCAAAGGTACTCCCGACAACGATCGATACATTAGACAATCGATTATTGTCTACCAAGAAGATTTGGGAGAATTTTTGAAAGAACTGCAGAAATCCTTGGATTTCCTCAAACAGAACGCAAAAAAAGACTAATAGAGGGCAGCCAATCGGCTGCCTTTTTCATCTCCCTAAAAAAGAGACTGTTGCTCCTCCTGCTTTCTTGAGCCTTCCTGCTTGATGGAGAATGTCTTTCGATGAATGGGAGAGAGCCCATAGAGCAGACAAGCCTCCCTATGCTCCTTGGTAGGGTAGCCCTTATGCTTTGCGAAATGGTAGATCGGCCACTTGGCATCACAGAGCACCATGAAGCGGTCACGTTGGTTCTTTGCCAGGATGGAGGCTGCCATGATCTCAGGGATCGTGGCATCCCCCTTTACGATTGCCTGTACCGTACAGTCAAGATCAGGTCTCTGGTTTCCGTCAACGAGTGCTGTATCGACTGAAATGTGTGCTTTTACTTTCTCGTAGGCTCGTTTCATGGCAAGCAAGGAAGCCTGGAGAATGTTGATCTTGTCAATTTCTTGTGCAGTTACGCACGCAACAGCCCAGGCAAGAGACTGCTCCTTGATGATGATTTCAGCCGCTAGGCGTTGTTTTTCGGAAAGTTGCTTTGAGTCCCCGAGGATTTCAATGGGAAAGCTAGGAGGAAGTACCACCGCAGCAGCTACAACAGGACCGGCCAATGGACCTCGCCCAGCTTCATCCAAGCCACAGACAACTCCCTTCTCATCGTTCAGGTCGAACAGCATCGGTTCCACACATCACCTCCTACTTTTTCCCAAAGCCAACTTATGCTATAATCGCACGGAATACTGCGTCAAGCAAAAAGAGGGTGTAATTTGTTTCTAAAAAGCTTGGAACTTTATGGCTTCAAATCTTTTCCAGATAAGGTCAGCTTGGATTTTGCCGATGGAATCACCAGTTTGCTCGGTCCCAATGGATGTGGCAAGAGCAATATTGTCGATGCCATCAAGTGGGTATTGGGAGAACAATCCACCAAGACCCTGCGTGCCGGGAAGATGGAGGACGTCATATTCAATGGAACAGACAACCGCAAACCCCTCCAGGTTGCAGAAGTTTCCCTGGTAATCTCAAATGAAGAACATCATCTTCCTCTCGATGCACCAGAAGTGGAGATCAGAAGAAGAATATTCCGGACAGGGGAAAGCGAGTACTACCTTAACAAGAACCGGGTCTTGCTCAAGAATATCAGGGAACTTTTCTTTGACACTGGAGTCGGCAAGAGCGCCTATTCCATTCTGGAACAGGGCAAAATTGACCAAATCCTCTCATCAAAACCTGAAGACCGGCGCTATATCTTTGAAGAAGCCGCCGGAATAAGTCGTTTCAAAGTCCAGAGCCAGGAGGCAGAACGTAAACTTGCACGAACTGATGAGAACATCATGCAAGTGGAAACCATCCTCAAGGAAGTGAAGCGAACATACGAGACAAAGAAGAATCAGGCAACGAAGGCAATCAGCTACCGAGAGCTCAAGAGTGAACAGTTCTCCTTGGAAGTCGATGTGCAGTTGTCAACGCTCAAATCTTTTCTTTTGTTGCGTGAGAATAAGATTGAGCAGAAACAGCGCGCAGAGGAAGCTTATGCTGCGCAGAGAGGTTCCCTTACAGAGTTTGACCAGGAAATTGAGCAGCTCCAGGAAGAGCTTCGTGCCCTTGGGTCACAGCGAATCAGCAAGCAGACTGAACTGCAGAGGCTGGATGAGGCTACCAAAGGAAGGTCGGACAAGCTTGATTTGCTTACCCAACGATTCCGTGATTTCCTGCAGCAGAAAGACCAGGCTGGGGCAAGAGCAGAACTGATTCAGGAACACATCGAACGAGACACCGAGGAAATAGACCAGAAACTCACCGATATCGCAGGCCTTGACGAGTCAATCGAACAACTGCAGGCAGAGACAGAGCAGAACCAGAGATCCGCTGAGCAGACAAGGACCCTGATCACAAACCAGAATCAGGAAATTCTCGATCTTGAAGATGCCAATAGCCGCTATGAAGCAGATAGTGATGCACTCTCCCTGAGGATCAAGGAGCTGGGGGACGTTATCGTTGTCCAACTCGAAGAGAAATTGAAACAAAGTGGATATACCCTTGAAAACAAGGATAAGGCGAGAAATGCCTTGCTCAAGAGTATCGAGCATCTCAAGGGTCGTATAACGGAAGAGCAAACCTTTCTTTCCACGCTTAAGCAGACTGGAATCTCAGCAGAGGACCTTCTGGACAGGCAGACCCAGTTCCAGGGAGGGCTGTTGAAAGAACTTGCCCAGGTCCAGTCCCTCTTTGGCTCCTATGAGGCAATGCAACCAACATTTCTTGATGAACTCATCTCTGATGAAGGCACCATCAGCGAGAAACGCAGACTCGACCAGGAAATGGTCAACCTGAGAAAACAGATCCAGACCAACCGTGAACGGATTGCCTATCTCAGGGAGGAGAACAATACACTCACTCAGGCATTGGAACGGTACCAGGAAACCATCGGTGACCAGAAGGTTGCTATGAACCAACTCCTCACGCAAAAACAGGGAGCCAAGGAGTGGGTAACAAAACTGCAGCGCTCCCTTACCGAGCAAGAGTACCAATATAAGGATGCACTGAAGCTCAGCGAGACAGCCCAGGAGAGAATCTATGAAACACAGGAAGATATCCGTAGCGTTGAAGCTGAAGTAGGGCAGATAAAGGAACGGATGGCAGTCCTGAATGCAGAACTCAAGGATCTGGTTGTAGTCATAGATGAACAGAGCAGAATCATCCGGGAAAAGCAGGAACAGAAGAACACCTCATATGAACAGTTGCAAACCCTCCGAACAGAGAAAGAGAAGCTGGAACTGCAGATCGACCAGCTTGCCACCAACATCACTGGTGTATACACTACATTCTTTGAGAACTACGGCAAGAGCCTGAAGGAGTTCGAGAATCGTCTGGAAGATGAAGTTCCCGATATCCCTGTACTGAAGAGCCGCCTGGATGAGGTCAGACGGAAGATTGATGGGATGGGATACATCAACCAGATGGCGGAAGAAGAGTATGCGGAGGTAAAGGAACAATACGATTTCCTGAGTAAGCAATTGGATGACCTTTACAGGGCCAAGAATGATTTGGATACCGTCATTACCCAGATCAAGACCCGTAGCGAAGAGTTATTCATTGCTTCATACAAGCAGATCGCCCATAACTTCCAGGAGATGTTCCGTCGTTTGTTTGGTGGGGGTAAGGCTGAGCTCACTTTGGTGGAGCCTGACAATGTCCTGGAGAGTGGCATAGACATCCTGGCTCAACCTCCGGGGAAAAAACTTACCCACCTCTCGCTCTTGAGTGGAGGGGAGCGGTCGATGACCGCTGTAGCACTGCTGTTTGCCACCTATCAGGTAAAGCCTTCTCCCTTCTGTGTCCTTGATGAGATCGACGCAGCACTCGATGATCGGAATATCGGGTATTTTCTCTCCGTATTGGATGAATTTGCCATGAAGAGCCAGTTCATCATCATCACCCACAATAAGCACACAGTCATGGGAAGCCGGACCCTTTTAGGGGTAACCCAGATGGAACCAGGGGTTTCCAGCATGGTCAGTTACAAGATCGGCAATGTGGCCGGCGAGGATGTAATCCTCAACGACGACCAGGAACTGGTAACCATAGAAGAATAGGTTGCATGTTGCACCACTCCTTGACAGGAAAGTCTGGTGTACGGTATAAGATGTAACTTGAGCGAAAACGACAATAGAGTAAGGTAATGTTTGATTCAATAAGCGATAAGTTCTCCGGCATCATGCGCAGTCTTGCCGGAAAGTCCAAGATAACAGAGAAGAACGTCCAGGAAGCCGTTGAAGAAATCAAGATGGCTTTGCTGGACGCTGATGTGAACCTTCGGGTTGTCAGACGCTTCATCAATGGGACTATGGAAGAAGCCACAGGGGAGAAAGTCCTCAAATCTGTCGACCCTGGTCAACAATTCGTGAAGATTGTCTACGATCGGATGGTTGCTCTGCTTGGGGACGAGGAGAACCAGAAGCTTCTGCTCAAGGGCCCTGATACAACCAGTGTCATCCTGATGATGGGTCTCCAGGGTTCTGGTAAGACCACCACATCAGCCAAGCTGGCTTCACGCCTGAAAAAAGAAGGCCGTCGTGTCATGCTTGTTGCTGCAGACTTGGTCAGGCCGGCTGCTGTCCTGCAACTACAGGTTCTTGGTGAGGCGGTAGGGGTTCCCGTATTCAGTATTGAAGGGGAGAAGAACCCGGCCAAAGTTGCCAAGGCAGCACTAGCGCAGGCAAAGAAAGACCAGAGAGATGTATTGATTGTCGACACCAGTGGGCGAATGCACCTTGACGAGACCCTTATGGATGAGATCCAGAAGGTCCGTGATGCGATTTCTCCCGATGAGACACTCTTTGTCGCCGATGCAATGACCGGACAGAACGCTGTCACCATCGCCAAGGAGTTCCAGGAGAAAGTTGGGATAAGCGGGGTTGTACTCAGCAAGTTCGATAGTGACACACGTGGTGGTGCTGCACTCTCCCTTCGTTCTGTTGTGGGAAAACCAATCAAGTTCATTGGCGTTGGTGAGAAGATCGAGGATCTAGATCCCTTCTATCCAGACCGTATTGCTAGTCGAATTCTCGGGATGGGTGACATTGTCTCACTTGTTGAGAAAGCACAGAGCGTCGTCGATGAGAATGAGGCAATCCGCATGCAGGAGAAGATGGCAAAGAACACCTTTGACCTGCAGGACTACCTTGACCAATTGAACTCGATGGATAAGATGGGTTCGATTGACCAGCTTCTGGAAATGATTCCCGGTGCAAAGGGTCAGGTCAGCAAAGATGACATAGATACAGAGGAAATTCGTCGAGAGAAAGCAATTATCCTTTCAATGACCTATGCGGAACGAGCGAATTACCATATAATGGGACCGACGAGACGTAAACGTGTTGCAAAAGGAAGCGGAACTACCGTTTCTGATGTAAATCGTTTGCTGAGAAAGTTTGAGAAAATGCGACTTACGATGAAGAAGTTAGCAAAAAATAAAAAATACCAGGCTGCAATGCTTAAACAGATGGGTATGTAGAGTTGAATTCGTAGGAGGAATTGACGTGAGCACAAGCATGAGACTGAAGAGATTTGGTACAAAGAAGAGACCTGACTACCGTATCGTGGTGATGGACTCCAGGGCGAAGACCCAAGGAAGGACCCTCGATGAGGTTGGTCAGTACCATCCTCTGGCTGAGAAAGATCAGCAGGTTGTCTTGAAAGTTGAGAAGATACAGGACTGGCTCGCCAAGGGTGCACAGCCCAGCGATACCGTAAGAGCCCTGCTCAATAAGAATGGCGTGACGGTGACCAGAACTGTCCAGGAATAACTTCCAGGAGATGGTTGTGGAAAAAGATCTTGTTGAATATATTGTAAAATCACTAGTTGATGTCCCTGACGAGGTCAGTATCAATGTGATCGAGGGTGAAAAATCCACGATTCTTGAGCTGAAGGTAGCCAGTGAGGATGTCGGCAAGGTGATCGGCAAGCAAGGCCGTATTGCAAAGGCGATCAGGACCATCTTGAGCGCATCAGCCACCAAGGGCGGCAAACGTGCCGTGCTGGAAATACTGGACTGATCTATGGAAGAGTTGCTCTGGACAGCTACCGTAAAAGCTCCTTTTGGAGTGAACGGTGAGGTGAAAATTCACCCTCACAATGATGACTGTGCCTACCTTGCGAAAATCAAGGAGGTTGTGTTGCGTGCGAAGGATGGATCAGGGCAAACTTTCTCTATAGAAAGTTTTCGCATGATGGGTTCACAGCCCTTGATGAAGTTCGCGGGATTTGATAATCCAGAGGATGCAAGGGTGCTTGGTGGTCGACATCTGATGGTTCCCAGGAAATGGGCAGCCCCTTTGAAAAAGGGCCAATACTACGTCGCTGATCTCATCGGTTGTGCTTTGGTGCATGATGGTGAGCATCTGGCTGAAGTTGTCAGTAGTGTCGATGGTGCACAGGCTGTGATGCTTGAAGTCCGTAGCCCTGATGGTTCCCTCTATATGGTTCCATATCTCAAGGAATTCATTGGTGAAGTTAGCCTGGAGGACCGGACGATCGAGTTGAAGACTCCCTGGATTCTCGCGTGAAGATTCAGATAGTCACCCTGTTCCCAGAAATACTGGAAGGGTTTTTCGAAAACTCAATCATGAAAAGGGCTGTGCAAAGCGGTTCAGTTGAGTATGAGTTCATAAACTTCAGAAGCTTTGCGACAGACAAGCATCAGAGCTGTGATGATGTCCCCTATGGTGGTGGCGCTGGAATGGTGATCAAATGCGATCCCCTCTGCAAGGCGCTTGATTCCATCAAGGCAAAAGAGAAGCGGGTGGTGTATGCTTCCCCCTCTGGAAAGCGTCTGAGTCAAGCCTATGCCGAAGAGCTGAGCAAGGAAGATGAACTGGTCTTTATCTGTGGCCATTATGAAGGTATTGACCAACGGGTGATTGACCTATATGTTGATGACGAAATCAGTATAGGGGATTATATAATCAGCAGCGGCGAGGTTTCCACCTTGGTAATCATAGATGCTGTATATCGTTTGATTGACGGTGTGATTAGTAGTGATTCACTCAGTGAAGAGAGTTTTCACGGTGGATTACTTGAATATCCACAGTATACAAGGCCTGAGACCTATTGCTCAAAAGATGTCCCTGATGTATTATTGAGCGGGCATCACGCCAAAATTGGCCAGTGGCGACTACAGAAACGGTTGGAAAAGACCTTGTTGAACCGACCTGATTTGTTGGAGACGGCATCTCTTGATGTGAACTCCAGAAAGATTTTAAATGCATTGAAAGAACATAGTGCGAAGGGGACCGGAGACGATGGATGTAATTAAGGCTATTGAGTCGGAACAGATGAAGGAAAATGCAGAGAACTTCTGTGTTGGTGATACCGTTAAAGTGTTTTTCAAGATTGTTGAAGGCACCAACGAACGTGTCCAGGTGTTTGAAGGCTTGGTCATTGCAAAGAACAATGGTGGAATTCGCAGGACTTTTGTGGTCCGAAAGATTTCCTACGGTGTAGGTGTGGAAAGGATTTTCCCCTTGCACTCACCTCGTGTTGAAAGAATCGAGGTTGTTCGCAGAGGTCGTGTCAGAAGAGCTAAGCTCTACTACATTCGCAAGAAGGTGGGCAAGAAGGCGAAAGTCAAAGAGCTCATCCACAGAAAGAACGCCTAAAGCGTTTACCAAGCGAATATATGGAGGGGACGGCGTACAGTCGTCCCTTTCGTTTGTGTATCTTGAGTGCTTGCCGCTGGCGGAAAAACAGGATAGTCTTGCATACACGAGGTAGGCAATGGAAACGGAAAAGAAACAAACAGGAACCCGGGGACAGCAAAAACGACGTACCCGTTCCAAGAAGCAGTCCAAGGCCAATGGTTCACCCAAGGAAAAGGCAAAGAAGGGGAGTGGTAAAAGCAATCTACTCCCTGAACAACGTAAACCCTATCATAGCAATCTTCCCCAACTTCCTGTAAGGAAGGTACTTGAGCCGAAGGAAACCTGTGTACTCTGTGGAGAAGTCATCGATAGCATTGCAAGTGCACTGACCCATCCTGACGGGGGATTCTGCCATTTTGATTGTGTGCTTAACCAGATTCGGGAACAAGAGAAGCTTTCACCTTCCCAGAAAGTGAGCTATATTGGCAAGGGAACCTTTGCTGTGGTGAACCAGGAAGAGAATGGATCGTTCAGTTTTGCAAAAAAGATAGCTTGGGAAAGTTCTGAGGCTTTTGCCAAGATGAAGCAATACGTAGAGGAGATCAAGAAATGAACAAAAAAAAGCGTATTGCCATGCTTCCCGGTTCCTTTGATCCACCCACAAACGGACATATCGATATCATCGAGCGTTCTTCCTCTCTCTTTGAGAAACTCTATGTGGTGGTTGCCGACAATGTACAGAAGCAGTGTCTGTTTACCGCCGATGAGAGGATGGATATGCTCAAGGATATTCTCAAGGCACATGAAAACATCGAAGTGGTGAGTTATCGTGGGCTGGTGGTCGATTTTGCCCGTGAGCATGGGGTAGGGGTCATGGTACGAGGAGTCCGGGCTTTGGTTGATTTTGGGTATGAGTTTGAATTGGCTATGACAAACAAGCAACTCAATCCTGACCTGGAAGTACTATTTATGCCGACGAGTCCTAAATATTTTCAACTGAGAAGCAGCGCAATCAAGGAAATGGCAGCTTATGGGGCCGATATCTCCCCAATGGTGCCCCCCCTTGTCGTACAAATGATGAGAAATCGAATCAAGTTGTTGACGCTTTAGTGCTTTTCCGTTATTCTTCTCTACGTGTCAAAAATTAGCATAGTGTAAGAGGTTATCAACATGGCAACACCGAAATATAAGACTTCCAAAGCAAGCGCAGCATCAAGAAAGGCTGCTAACATGCGTCTTGCAACCCCGACACTCTCACGTTGTAGCACTTGTGGAAATATGGTTCTTCCTCACCGCGTCTGCCCGAAGTGCGGTTTCTACCGCGGCGTGCAGGTCATTGAGTTGCAGGATAAATAAATACGACGATAAGAGGAGTTGGATAATGGATAGCAAAGAAGTATTTGAGAAAGTTAAATCATTGATTGCAGAGAAGCTCGAGATTGATGAAGGTAAAATCACCATGAACGCTTCCTTCAGAAAGGATCTTGGTGCAGACAGCTTGGACACCTATGAGCTGGTATACGCTATAGAGGAAGAGCTTGGCGTCTCCATCCCTGATGAGAAAGCCAATGAGTTCGAAACCGTTAAGGACGCAGTCGACTTCCTTTCTGCACAACTGTAAGGATTTCCCTGTCTATGGAGAGTAGCCTCTTCAAGAGAGCTCCCGCAATCTCATCAGAAAGAGAGCGGGAGCTTCATCTATTCATTGAAAAAAGCGAGATGGAGATCAACGATCTCTCCTTGCTCAATCTTGCATTCACACACCGTAGCTTTGCCAACGAAACCAACGAACTAGTGGACACCAATGAACGTTTGGAGTTTCTTGGTGATAGTGTGCTCGGTATGTGTGTAGCGGACTGGCTTTTCAGAAATCTCCCTGCTAAAGCGGAGGGGGATTTTTCAAAGATCAAGAGCATCGTAGTCAGTGAAGATAGTCTTGCCATGATCGCCCGTTCCCTTGATGTTGATAAGTATCTGCTTATCGGGAAAGGGGAAGAGAACAGTGGAGGAAGGAACAAGAAGGCCTTGCTCGCTGACTGCATGGAGGCAATCTTTGCAGCCTGTTATCTTGATAGTGGGTTCGAGGCTGCTAAGAAATTTATTATGCGGTACCTGGAAAACCAGATCAGGGCAGTGCTGGAAGATGATTACCACCGTGACTACAAGACAGCCTTGCAGGAATACATGCAGAAGCGATGGCGCATGGTTCCTACCTATACACTGATCAAGAAGACCGGGCCCGAGCATGATTTCACCTTTTTCATGCAAGTGGATGTAAATGGCCGGGTTTTTGGTCCTGCACAGGGACGAAACAAGAAACAAGCCGAACAACGTGCAGCAAAGCTTGCCTATGATCAGCTGGTAAAAGTGGAAAAGGACTGATAGTTTCTTGCTATATCCATTAGCTGCTCTTTCGTATTCTGAGCGGGATCATCAAGTACTGTTTCCAACAGGTAATCAAGGGTCTTTCCAAGTTGTTTCCCCTGAGGAATTCCCGCCTTCATCAAATCATTGCCATTCACGGCCAAGTCCTTGATGGACAGGGCATCCTGGGCATCAAGGATACCCTTGATCCGCTCTTCCAATTCTTCGAGCAATCTGGTATCCGCCTTGCCATGGATGGCTATCTGGTCAGCTATCCTGAGGCTGAAGAGCATGCCCACATGTTCCTTGCCTACGCGGGTGAGAAAGCGCCTGACAGCGCTGTCACTCCAGTTGCTCTGGTAACTGAACATGTGATGGCGGACCAGGAGGCTGACAAGACGGATTTGCTCATTGCTTGCCTTCAGTCGTCTCATGACCTTGATGGTGAGTTTCTCCCCCACCAGGTCATGGTTGTAGAAGGTGTTGCGATCCTCTCCTTCTTCCATCACCTCACTCTTGCCAATATCATGGAAAAGGGCGGCAAGGCGTACCTCCAGACGGTCTGAGAGGGCTACGGACGCTTGGCAGGTACTGATGGCATGTGAGAGTACATCCTCATGGTGCATACCCCCCTGTTCAACCTGATCTCCTGCTGCAAGTTCGGGAAGGATGATCGGCAATAGGCCACACTCCCTCATGTAGTTGAGTCCCACCTCGGGATGATCGGAGAGTACAAGCCTGAAGAGCTCTTCACGGATACGTTCGTTGCTTACATTGCGAAGATTCTCCCTGCAGGTATGCATGGCCTTGAGAGTATCCTCGTCAATGATGAAATTGAGCTTGCCAGCAAAACGGCATGCTCTCAGGATTCTCAGCCCATCTTCCCCAAATCGTTCTTCGGGATTTCCGATTGCTCTGATGATCCTATTTTTCAGATCTTCCTTTCCGCCACAAAGATCGATGATCTTGCCATCATTCAAGTCAACCGCGAAGGCATTGATGGTAAAGTCCCGTCTTTTCAGGTCCTCTTCAAGATTCGTGATAAAGGTCACACTGTTGGGGTGCCTTCCGTCCTGGTAGGAACCTTCACTGCGGAAGGTGGTTACCTCGAAGCTGTGTTTCTCGTAACGCACCGTGACCGTGCCATGGTCAATGCCGGTGGGGATGACAGCCTTGAAGAGACGCATGACCTCCTCTGGTTTTGCATCGGTGGTAAAATCGAAGTCCTCGTTGTCGATACCCAACAGATGGTCACGGACGGCACCCCCTACAATATAAAGGTTGAAGCCTGCTTGCCTGAACTGTTGTGAGAACCTCTGGATCACAGATGGAATCGGGAATTGCTGCATACCAAGACAGTATCGCGACCACGGAAGAAGGTCAACGGAAAAACCAGTCACAAAGGTTGTCATGAACACGTATTCTGAATAGAATGACATCGATGTGATAACCCGATAAGGGCAAGTTGAAGGAGTGTGTATGTTTCGTCCAGTAACCACCAAAGTGGATTTTCCTGCGATGGAAGAGAACGTTCTCTCTTTCTGGGAGAAAGAGGATATTTTCAAGAAATCAATCGAAACGCGGTCTGAAGAGAATGAATACGTTTTCTACGACGGACCTCCGTTTGCGACCGGGCTTCCCCATTTTGGGCATCTGGTTCCAGGAACCATAAAGGATGCCATTCCCCGGTATCAGACCATGAAAGGTAAACGGGTCAGGCGTGGTTTCGGTTGGGACTGTCATGGGCTACCCGTTGAGTATGAGATGGAGAAGACGCTGGGCATCAGCGGGCACTCCGCGATTACCGAATATGGTGTGGCCAAGTTCAATGAGCAATGCCGCTCAATCGTCTTGCGATACACAGAAGAGTGGAAACAGACGATTAATCGCATGGGACGTTGGGTTGACTGGGAGCATGGCTATCGCACCATGGATACCAACTATATGGAGTCCATCTGGTGGGTATTCAAGACACTCTTTGAGAAGGGCTACATCTATGAGGGGTACAATATCCTTCCATACAGCCCAGCCTTGGCAAGTCCTCTTTCCAATTTCGAGGTTAACTTGGGAGGCTACCAGGATGTCGTGGATCAGGCCGTAACCGTTCGATTCGCAGCTGATGGGCAGGAGAAGACTTATTTCCTTGCTTGGACGACTACACCATGGACGCTTCCAAGCAACCTTGCGCTTGCTTTCGGCCCGGACATTGACTATGTGAAGGTCAAGGATAAGAGTGATGGGAATTACTACATCCTGGGTAAAGCACGCCTCGGTCATTACTACAAGGACAAGGATACCTATGAGATTGTTGATGAGCAGAAGGGTACCTTCTATGAAGGTATGCGTTATAAACCCCTGTTCCCATACTTTGCAGATCTCAAGGAGCAGGGCGCTTTTGTCTGTGTGTTGGGTGATTATGTAACCACCGAAGATGGTTGTGGTATTGTCCATACAGCCCCCGGTTTCGGTGAAGATGACTATCAGGTACTCAAAGGAACAGACATTCCTGTTGTTTGCCCTGTTGATTTGGAGTGCCGTTTTACCGATGAGGTACCGGACTTCTCCGGTCGTTTCGTCAAGGACACCGATAAGGATATCATCTCTTATCTGAAGGAGCATGAGCTCCTGGTGAAACGGGAGAACTACCTCCACTCGTATCCTTTCTGTTACCGAACCAAGAAGCCGTTGATCTACCGTGCCATGAGTTGCTGGTTTGTAGATATCCAGAAGATCAAGCAGCATATGCTTGATGCCAATGAACATATCTACTGGATGCCCGAGCATCTCAAGTATGGCCGATTCGGTAAATGGCTTGAAGGAGCGCGTGACTGGGCAATCAGCAGGAACCGGTTCTGGGGGAATCCGATCCCGGTTTGGAAGTGCGATGGCAGTGACTATCTAGAGGTAATCGGAAGCAGGGAGGAGCTGGAAGCCAAGTGTGGACAGAAGGTTGAGGATCTGCATAAGCATTATGTTGATGATCTGACCTGGCCAAGTCCTGACGGCAAGGGTACCATGCGCCGCATCGGCGATGTCCTTGACTGCTGGTTTGAGTCTGGTTCCATGCCCTATGCCCAGCAACACTACCCATTTGAAAATAAAGAGTATTTTGAAAATAATTTCCCCGCTGACTTCATCTGTGAAGGCTTGGACCAGACTCGTGGTTGGTTCTATACCTTGACGGTTATTGCAGCAGGACTCTGGGAGAAACCAGCGTTTACCCACTGCATCACCAACGGCATTGTCCTGACAGCCGACGGGAAGAAGATGAGCAAGAGTGAACGCAACTATACCGATCCGATGGAGATTGTAAACGCCTACGGTGCAGATAGTCTGCGTTTTGCCTTGATGAATAGTGCTGTTGTCCGTGCAGAGGATCTGAAGTTCAGTGAGGAATCTGTCAAGGAAGTTCTCAAGACCCTGATCATCCCTCTCTGGAATGCCTACTCATTCTTCGTGACCTACGCGAATATTGATGGGTATGAACCATCTGAAACAGCCTTTGAGGATCTTACGAACCCGATGGACCGCTGGATTATCAGTGCAACCCAACGATTCGTGCAGACTGCCACAGATTCTTTTGATGCCTATGACATCCAGAAGGCGTGTGCATCCTTTGTTCCGTTCATTGATGACTTGAACAATTGGTACATCCGTCGAAGCCGAAGGCGTTTCTGGAAGGGTGAGAACGATACGGATAAAAAACAGGCGTATGATACCCTCTACAAGGTCCTGATGACCTTCATCAAGGTTGTAGCCCCGATCATCCCGTTTACAAGTGAGGAGATATACCAGAACTTGAAACGGGGGGATATGGCGCAGAGTGTGCATCTCTGCATGTATCCTGACTATGATGAAAGCCAGAGGGATTGGACCCTGGAAAGCCAGATGTCCCTGACCCAGAAGGCCATTGCCATGGGTCGTTCACTGAGAGCGTCCAACAACCTGAAGATTCGTCAGCCTCTGCAGAAGCTTTTCCTCGTAGACCGGGAAGAGAATGAACGGGAAATTCTGGCAAGCATGGAGTCGATCATTGCAGAGGAACTGAATGTCAAGGAAGTGCATCTGCAATCAGATGAGTCTTCCCTTGTGGAATATAGTGCAAAGGCCAACTTCAAGGTCCTGGGGAAATCCCTCGGCAAGGATATGAAGGAAGTTGCAGCCAAGATTGCTGATTTCGACGGTGCTCAGATTGCCTCTATCCTTGATGGTACGCCGTACACACTTTCCTACAGCAATGGCGAGATTTCAATTTCCAAGGATGAGATCATTGTCCAGAGGACTGAAATGGAAGGTGTAAAGGTACTTAATGATGGGTCACTTACCGTAGGCTTCGATACCAAGGTTACCCAGGAACTCGCCGATGAGGGGATTGCACGTGATATCATTCGTTCTGTGCAGAACCTCAGAAAGGAGAGTGGGTTTGCCGTATCTGACCGGATTGTGCTGACATATGATGGTGATGAGGTGATCCAGCGGGTCTTTGACCAGCATGGACAAACCATTGCCAAGGAGACGTTGTCCAATACCTTGCGCTCTGGTACACTGACAGGAGAAGGTATTGATTGCAATGACCATATGGTGAGGTTGCAAGTAGAGAAGGATTGAGCGTGATGAAACATTTTGCCAGGCTGGTTCCTATCGGGTTTCTTTTGGTGCTCTTCCTCTCTTCCTGTGCCACAACGGCACGGAAGGAGGTTCCCTATTTTGATTTCCAGGGTATGGCGGACAGTGGTGTCATTGTTGTAACCGTGGATGCCCAGAAGGAGAGCGAACTCATTAAAGGCGTTTTTGCCGATATGCAGGAGTTTGCTGATCGAGCCGAGCGAATCTCTCTCTCACTTTCCCCAAGATTGGATACGTACCCGTTGGAAGTTGAGGAATTGGATGCCTATGGGGTGGTCGAGGGTGACTATCCCAAGTGGCTGGCAAACACTTCCATGATGTATTCCAGGGAGCTCAAGAGACAGTATGCCCAGGATGATCTGACGTACTTCCAGCAGAAGGAAGGGGAGTTGAGCATCTATGCTCCCAACAATGACAAGATACTCTTCACCAATACGGAGTACCCAGAGGTGTATGAGCTTTACGATGCTGAGCGGAAGTTGATCGATTTGCCCACGGCAAATGCTATGGCTTCCTCAAATATCGCGGTCTATTCGTTGGAGCCTGAGACTTTTTTTGATCTTGGCCTGGAATTGCCGGGTACGGTGATTACCCAGGCAAAGGTGATGCTTTTACTGATAAACCAGAAAGAGGATGGGGGGTATAGCCTGGATGCCTATATCACGATGGATACACCCAAACTTGCCACTACACTGTCCCAGATGGTAAGAACTGGATACCTGGCTCGGCTGAAGAGGGAGAAGATTCCCTTCAAGATAGCCGACTTGATGAAGATGTTCCTGATTGAAGATGATCTAGTTACGATCAAACATATGGATTTGGGTGAAGAGCAGATGAACAATCTCAAGCAGAGCTTGAGTGGTCTGCTGTAAACCCATACGAGGAGATACCACATTATGCCTACGTATGAATATGAGTGCCAGCTTTGCAAGGCACGGGTTGAATTGGTCCAGTCCCTGGACAAGCATGAGCCTCCTGCAGTCTGTCCTGCCTGTAATATGGAACATACCATGAGGCGGGTGAACAAGCCCTCTTCATACCATGCTGAACACGACGGGCAACCGGCTGAAGTTGAGCAGGTAGATGAGAAGGAGTAGTCTTTTGGAAACGAAACAGAAACGAATCCTAACTGGTGACAGGACAACAGGTAAACTGCACCTCGGTCACTATGTAGGCTCTCTCAAGAGTCGGGTTGAGTTGCAGCATACCTATGAGACATTCATTCTCCTTGCTGATGTGCAGGCTCTTACCACCCATTTTGAAGATCCTCAGTTGATCAACAGCAGTATCTATGATGTGGCAATCGACAACCTCTCTGTGGGATTGGATCCTGGGAAAGCCACCTTGGTACAACAGTCACAGATCACTTCCATTGCCGAACTGACGGTCTTCTATTCAATGATTGTAACGGTAAACCAACTCCGTCATAATCCCACGATCAAGACAGAGGCAAAGAACTATGGGTATGCTGACCTTACCTATGGTTTCCTGGGATATCCTGTCAGCCAGACTGCCGACATCACCTTCTGCAACGCAGATTTGGTACCGGTAGGGGAAGACCAGGTCCCCCATATTGAGCTTGCCCGTAAGATTGTCAGGAAGTTCAACGATATGTATGGAACCAGTATTGTTGAACCCCAGGCAAAGCTCAGTACAGTTGGCAGACTGGCTGGACTGGACGGGAATGCAAAGATGGGCAAGAGTATGGGCAACGCAATCTACCTCTCTGATACCCCGGAGGCAGTATGGGAGCGTGTACGCAATGCTGTTACCGATCCTGCGCGTGTTACGATCAAGATTCCCGGTACTCCCGAGATCTGTAATGTGTACAAGTACCACTGTGTGTTCAATGAGGCGGAAAAGGACAACATTGCTGAAATGTGCAGAACTGCCCAGATTGGTTGTGTCGCCTGTAAGAAACGACTCAATGCAGTACTCAATGAGATGTTGGACCCCATCCGTGAAAAGCGTGCCTACTATGAAGCCCATCGCGATGTGGTAAGGGACCTTATCATTGAAGGGACCCGTAAGGCAAATGCTATCGGTAATGAGAACATCCTTGCCATCAAGGAGAAGATGCACGTTCTTATCTGAGGATATTGATTATCTGTGCCAGGAAGGCCACCGAGAGAATCGGTGGCCTTGTTTGGGGTTAATCGAACCAGGTAAAACCGTTCTCTTTCGCCATGGTTAATGCGAAGCGGGGCAGGGTCCTGATCGGGTAAACCTCCACCGGAAGGTTCTCCTGAAGCATCGGCTCCACAATCCGCCATGACTCGGTGATCTCCTGCATGGTAGGGAAGACACTCTTGTCTCCCTGCAGGATCTTCTCCACAATCTGTTCATATGCCTCTGGGGTATTGGCCCCGAAGGTCTCGCTCTGGTTGAAACGGAACCGAACAGGTTTTGACTTCCAGCTGGTATTGGGAATCTTCAGATTCATGCTGATGTCGATGGTAAGCTCTGGGTGAATGGTGATGATCACCGCATTCTCCGCAATGGAATCATCATGCATGACCTGCTTGGTGGCGTTCTTGAACTTGATGTAGATCAAGCTCTTTGCCTCTCTCTGCATCTTCCCTGTTCGTACATAGATGGGAATACCGGTAAAATAGTAGGTGTTCACAAACAACTTGAATGCAGCATACGTGGGGGTATGTACCACATGGCCACTGCCGGACCCCAGTGATTCATATCGTCCCATATGGAATTCCTGGATAGGGGATATTGCCCTGAGAACTTTCTCTTTTTCTACGGCGATATCCTTAGGATTCAGACTTGCAGGTTCGCTCATCGTCAAGTAGGTGATGATTTGCATGATATGATTCTGGATAGTATCACGTACTACACCGATCTTCTCATAGAATCCTAAGCGCTGGTCCACTCCATGGGTCTCGTCAAAAATAATCTCAATGGACTCAATGGTCCTGTTGTCCCAGATTCTTCTGATTATGTCATTATGGAAACGCATCAGAAGCAGGTTTTGCATGAACTCCTTACCCAGATAGTGGTCGATACGAAAAATTTCCTCATCAGTGAAGGCTTTCTCCAGGATATCGTTGTAACGCTGGGCACTCTCAAGGTCGAATCCAAATGGTTTTTCAACAACAATCTTCTTTGTCAGGGAACAGATGCAATCCAGCTGGTTGTCCACCTGTTGGATCTGCTCGATGGCAATCTCATAAAGGGAAGGCTGCAATGCAAGATAGTAAATGAATTCCACTTCGTCGCATTCCCCGCACATGGATTTCAAACGAGCGGTAAGTATGGCAACAGCATTCGTGTCGCTCATATCGTAGTACAGGTAATCAAGGTGGTCAGTGAAGGAGGATGGAGCATCTTTCCTGATGATCGCAGAGAGGAACTCGTCCCTGGTGGTGAACCGTCTTCCGAGGGCAAGTACTTCAAAAGCATCGCCCTTTTCCATGAGATGCTCATAGGCAGGATACAGTTTCTTCAGTGCAAGATCTCCCGTGCCGCCATATTGGATAATGATTCTCTTCATGGTGTGTTCTCCCTCAGGTCTGTTACTATCGTACCCTGGAATGGATGGTGAACAAAGAAGGAGCAGGGCAGCGTATGTGCATCCTCCTTGCCGGACATCAACCTATTGAGTGCATCCCGCTTTCCCTCGCCTAGGAAGAGCAGATATACCTTCGCTTTTCGGCCAAGGGTAAGAAACCCATGGTAGGTGAGTGTGACCCGCCTTTTTGGTGGTTTGGGGCTATCGGTTATCACCATGGTCTGGGCATCAACACTATTCGGCCAGGAACCAGGGAAAAGGCTTGCTATATGCCCATCCTCCCCTACGCCAAGATAAATGCGGTCAAAAGGCTCATCTGAAAGGGGCTTCCCTTCGCTGACAATGGTGAGTATGGTTCCTTGGTCCAAGGCTTTCTGCAACCCAGCTTTCCTGAGCGTATCCTCGTTTCGTTCACCCTCAAGGCGTTCATCAATAAGATAGAGGCGGATTCTTCCTAGAGACTCACTTGGAAGGGTGAGCATGGCATTGATGAGATGGGATGCACTTCTTCCACCTGGTAATCCAATGTGCAGGGAGCCGGATTTTTCCTGGGATAGTGAGAGCAAGTCATCCCTGACCATCTGCTCAAGCTCCTTGGTTGTGTCTATTCTTACAATATTCATAGCCATAATGTACTCAATAAAATAGAAGCAGAATAGTAGGAAATAGGGTAGGTTCAGGAATTTTTTTCTTGATTTTCCAACTTTTCGCGTGCAATTGCAAGCATGAGCTTGATTCTGTTCTCCTGATTCACCCCGGTAGAGGAAGGGTCGTAATCGATTGGAACGATATTGGCGTCCTTGCTCCGCTCTGTCACAGCACGTATCATTCCTTTTGCACTGATATGGTTTGGAAGACACCCAAATGGTTGGGTACAGACGATGTTGTGGTACCCACTATGGACAAGATCGAGCATCTCGGCGGTAAGCAACCAGCCTTCTCCCATCTTTACCCCATAGTCAATCAACCCCTCATCAAGCCTCTTCATCTCGGTATAGGGGAGGGGTACGGTGAATTTGCCGCTTTTCATCATTGCTTGCCGGCTCATCTTTTCAACTTTGTAGAGCTGACGAAGTATGAACTGGGTGACCTTCGCACTGATGAATCTTCCACCGTAATACTTACGGTCAGTGATGGCATTGTCCGCACCATAGTAGAGAAAACCCATCATGGAAGGAACCATGACCTCACAACCCTGTGCCTCAAGATATTCCTGGAGGTGGTTATTCCCCAAGGGGGAATATTTCATGTAGATCTCCCCAACGATTCCTACCTTGATGCGTTCTTCCTTGCGTGTCTCAATCTCAGCGAATTCCGCACAGATTTTGTTCAGGTTCCTTTTCATCGCCCAGCCGATGTATCCACGGTTATGGGCAAAACAGTCAGCGAGGTAGGTAGTCCATTTGGCAACCAAGGCATCTGCCGCTCCTTTTTGTACCTCATAGGGGCGTATCTGGTTACTGAGTGCCATCAATAGATCACCATAAATAAATGCACTGTAGGTTTGCAGCAGCATAAAGGGAGTGATCTTGAATCCTGGGTTCTTCTCCATTCCCTTGAGATTGAGACTGATCACTGGAATATGGGATAAGCCACATTTCACCAAGGCTTTTCTCAAGAGAAAAATATAGTTGCTCGCCCTGCAACCACCTCCTGTCTGGGTGATGACCAAGGCAATCTTGTCAGTATCGTAGCCACCGTGTTTGATGGCATCGATAAACTGCCCAATCACCAGCTGGGCTGGATAGCAGATGTCATTATGGACATACCGAAGCCCCTCACGGATAACATTTGGGCCTTGGTTCTCCAGAAGTACCACATTATAACCATGATTGGAGAACACCTCCTTGGCAATATTGAAGTGGATTGGGCTCATATTGGGAATCAGGATGGTGTAATCCTTCTTCATCTCTTTGGTGAACGGTGTGTTCATCGCTGTTCCTTGGCCTCCTGGAGTGCTGCAAGCAGGCTACGGATGCGAATTTTGACTGCTCCGAGGTTTGCAATTTCGTCGATCTTGATCTGGGTATAAATCTTATCTGTCTCTCGAAGGATATCCCTGATTTCGTCGGAGGTTACCGCATCAAGCCCACAACCAAAGGAAACAAGCTGAATCAACTGCATATCTTCCTGGCCTGTAACATAGCGGGCAGCATCATACATCCTGGCGTGGTACGTCCACTGGTTGAGCACCTTTCTTGGTTGTTTTTCCACAAGATGAGCAATTGCATCCTCACTGATTACTGCACATCCGCACTGCAAGAGGAGGCCATCGATTCCATGGTTTACCTCAGCATCTGCATGATAGGGCCTTCCTGCAAGGACCATGATCGGCCAATTTTGCTTACGTGCCTGTTCAATGATGATGCTTCCCTGTTCACTGATGGCTTTCTGATAGGCTTCAAGGCTTGCATAGCCAGCTTTCACCGCGGCCTTGATCTCCTGTTTCTTGACAGGATAGTACTGACTGAGAACCTGATACATCCTTTTGGGAAGAAATGCCTTATCGGCAAGCGAGAGGTAGTCGCTGATGAAAGTAACTGAGCCGTCCTGCAACTCACTGATATTATGCCGAAGCACCTCAGGGTAGTAGGCTACCACAGGACAGTTGAAATGATTGTCTCCCTTCTCTTCGTCGATGTTGTAGCTTGAACACGGATAGAAGATGGCAGGAACCTGTTTCTCCAGCAGATCCTTGATATGTCCATGCATCAACTTTGCTGGATAGCAGATGGTATCGCTGGAGATTGTGGACTGCCCCTTGAGATATGTTTCCCTCGTTGATGGTGATGATACCACAACCTCAAAACCCAGATGAGTGAAGAAGGTGTGCCAGAATGGCAACTGTTCATAGAAATTGAGTTGCAGAGGCAATCCAATTTTTCCTCGCCCTCCCTTTCGTGGTTTCAGGTGTGCGAGATATTGTTGCTTGAAGGCATAGATATTCAGCCGTTCCGGGTTATTGACGAACGTTTCAGGGCTTACAATGCGGTCACATTTATTTCCGCTTACCAGCTTACGACCTCCGTCGAAGATATTGATCGTCAACAAACAGTTGTTGGTGCATCCTTTGCAGTAGGTTGTCTTCGTCCGATGGGTGAAGTGTTCCAATTGCGTGAGGGAGAGGGTAGTCCTTTGCATTGGGACCTGCAGATGTTGGTCACGGGCATGCAAGGCACACCCATAGGCACCCATGAGTCCTGCTTCATTGATCCTGACTACCTCACTTCCCAGTTCCGTCTCAAAAGAACGTAGCACGGCATCATTCAGGAAGGTTCCCCCCTGTACGACAATGTGTTTCCCCAACATCGTTGGGTCGGTTGACCGTATTACTTTATAAAGCGCATTTTTCACGACGCTGATGGCCAATCCTGCAAAGATATCGGAAACACTTGCCCCGTCCTTCTGTGCCTGTTTGACCGAGCTGTTCATGAATACTGTGCAACGAGAACCCAGATCAACAGGATTCTTTGCCTTAATGGCAAGTGCTGCTGCTTCCTGGGGAGAATACCCAAGTGCATTGGAAAATGTCTGCAGGAAGGAACCACATCCCGATGAACAGGCCTCGTTGAGGAAGATGTCATCGATGGTGCCATCCTTGATCTTGAAGCACTTGATATCCTGGCCGCCGATGTCAATGATGAAATCGACATCTTTCTGGAAGGCCTTTGCACTCTTGTAGTGGGCCATGGTTTCAACAAGGGTGTACTCAAAGGCAAAGGCATTCTGCAGTAGATGCTCGCCATAACCAGTGGAACAAGATTTTTCAATCGATATATCGGGATAGGTTGTGTAGAAATGTCCCAGGAACTCCTTGATGGCCTGTACTGGATTGCCATTGTTTGCTGCATATTGGCTGTACAACAATCTTCCCTCAGGGTCGATGACGCAGGCCTTGATGGTAGTGGAACCTGCATCCACACCCAGGAAAGCTGGACCTGAATAAAGAGTAGGATCAATTTTTGCCAAGGATGCCTTTGCATGACGGTTCTTGAATGCTTCATATGCACCAGGATCCGGAAATAGGGGAGGTATGGATGTAAAGGCTTTCCCTGCATCATAGTGCTCAAGATTATAGATTAATTCTTCCAGCTCCATATCCTGTCCGTTAGCGCTCAGTGCTGTTCCTAGGGCAACATAGTAGAGGGAGTTCTCAGGGCATATGCCTTCGAGCCCAAGGGCCTGGTCAAACGCCTTTCTCAGCTCGCTGAGGAATGTAAGCGGTCCCCCAAGATAGACTACTTGGCCCTTGATGGGTCGCCCCTGTGCCAGCCCTCCAATGCTCTGGTTCACCACTGCCTGGAGTATGGAAAGGGAGATGTCACTCTTCTCTGCTCCCTGGTTTACCAGGGGCTGGATATCGCTTTTCGCAAACACACCACATCTGGATGCGATGGAGTAACTTTGCTTTGCCTGCTTTGCAAGTTCATTCAGTTCCATCTGGTCGATATGTAACAAACTTGCCATCTGGTCAATAAAGGAACCAGTGCCACCGGCACAGGTTCCGTTCATCCTGACTTCCATGTTCTGGGAAAGAAAAAGGATCTTTGCATCTTCACCTCCGAGTTCAATGACAACATCGGTGTGAGGAAGAAATTTCGTTATTGCTATCTTGGTTGCATACACTTCCTGGACAAAAAGGAGGTCCAGGTTCTGGGCAAGCCCCATGCCAGCAGACCCAGAAAGTGCAATCTTGGTAGGGTTCCCTGCACAGATTTCCTTGATGTCAGTAAGCATGGTACATGCTGTCTCAGCAATCTGGGAGTAGTGACGCCTATAGTCTGTATGCAGTACCTGCATCGTATCATCAAGCACGACACATTTCATGGTCGTGGAACCAACATCCAAGCCGATCTTCATCAAGAAAGCCTCCGAATACCGAAACAATATCGATTTTTTGGGTTATGGTACAGCGAGCACAATCAGTATTTATACAAAAATGCTAAATCTGTCTATTGTCGAATGATGCCATCTGCACCAAAATCGACAATTTCAGTGTTATTGATTGCTTTTTCCAGCAGTGGTTCAATACCCATGGAGCGATAATGCGCCTGTTCCACCAACTTATCTGGGTGCACCAATGGGTGTTTTGGGCTGAAGATGACACAACAATCTTCATAGGGAAGGATTGAAGTCTCATAGGTACCGATCTTCATGGCAAGATTCATGATTTCCTGTTTGTCCATACCGACCAGCGGGCGTAGAACCAACTGTTCACTCATGCTGTCAGAAAACGCCATCGACTCCAGGGTCTGGCTTGCCACTTGGCTGAGTGCTTCACCGGTGACGATACAGGTCCCTTCTTCTCTCTCGCTGATAGCATTGGATACTTGCATCATGGCAGCTCGGAACATCAATGTGGTCTCTTCCTCCCTGCTGTGTTGCTTGATCCAAAGCTGAGGTTCAGTGAATGGGACTACATGCAACCTGGTTCCCTGGAGATATGGAGCGATGAGACTTGTCAATGTTTTTACTTTTTCCAGGGCTTGGTCACTGGTGTAGGGGTAGGCGTGGAAGTAGATGCAATCCATTTTCAAACCCCGCTGTGCCATACGGTAGGCAGCAACTGGACTGTCAATACCTCCACTCAGGAGCAACATTCCCTTTCCTGCTGTAGAGACTGGCAATCCCCCAGGGCCCGGTTTTGGGGAAGTATAGAGATAAGCTTGGTCCCTGATCTCACAATGGATGGTCAAATCGGGATGTTTCACATCGACGGTCATCTTGGGATACATTTCATGGACTGTCTCACCAAGAGAGCAGTCGATTTCATAACTGGTCATGGGAAAACTCTTGTCAGCGCGTTTGGCGATTGACTTGAAAGTTCCTACTCCTTTGTTGAATGGTTCATCCGCGATCAGCTGTTTTGCTGTCTCCCTGATGACAGAGATATCCTTCTCACAGCGTAGGCAACGGGAGTAGCCTACCACCCCAAAGGTGGTTCCCAGTGCCAATTCAACGGTTCCTTTAGGACACTCGTTGCTGATCTCAAAGAATAATCGGCCTTTTTGGCGATTTACCTGTGTCTTGTATCCTTTCAGCTTTTGCTTGATGTTCTGTTTCAGGCGCTTCTCAAAGGAATCGCGGTTCAAGCCTTTCAGGGAGATTTCTCCCAATCGTATCAAATAGAGAGTGGAATCTTTCATGCATGCTCCTGGATGAGTGTGGTGATGGCCTCGGCCAAGGCTTCAGCTTCTTCTGTAGTGGTATCAGCACTGAATGAGATCCGAATGCTGCTTTTTGCCAATGAGGGAGGAACCTGCATGGAGGCAAGGACGCCTTCTCCCTTCTGTTTTGCATTATTGCTGCAGGCAGACCCGGAGGAGACACAAAATCCCTTGTCATACAGCATCCGTGTGAACACTTCACTGGGTAGATTTTTTGTGGCAATGTTGAGGATATAAGGTGAACATGATTCAATCGGGCTGATGGTTTGCAAAAAGGAGAGACGTTGCCTGAGCAGGGTGTTGATCTGCTTGACCTGCTTCTCATGCTCAGCAATTTTTCCCACCGCTTCCTTTGCAGCTTCGACCATGCTGACAATCCCAGGTAGGTTCTCTGTTCCCGGTCGCAGCCCATTTTCCTGTCCGCCTCCCCGTGAGAGGCTCTCGATTGCTGGATCAATGTTGTAGAGAAATCCAACTCCCTTCGGTCCATGGAATTTATGCGCGCTGAAGGCTGCACTATCCACTCCCAGTGATTCAAGGGAAAAAGGAATTTTTCCAAGAGCTTGGGTTGCATCGGTATGGAAGTGAATTTTTCTTCCTCCCTGCTCTTTTTCATAGGTCCGTACCTCTTCAACCAATGCCTGGATGTCCTGGATGGTGCCCACGACATTGTTCACGAGCATCAGGGAGACCAAGCGTGTTTGTTTAGTCAAAGCTTTACGGAGATCCTCTCTCTTGATGAATCCACCCGGTGCATTGATGGTTGTGACTTTCCATCCCAACTGTTTCATCAGCCGGACATACTCCGTGATGGAAGAGTGTTCAATGTTGCTGATGATCACATGTGGTTTCTGGAGTCTCCAAACCAAACTGTTGAAGACAATGGCATTTGCTTCGCTGGCCCCGCCGGTGAAGGTGATTGTCTCTTTGGGCACGGAAAGAAGAGCGCAGAGGTCTTCCCTGGCTTGTTCGAGCTTTTCCTTTGCCTTGATCCCCTCAGCATGAAGACTGCTTGGGTTGCCGATGTATGTACTAGCTACGTGTTGGTACACATCAAGAGCGGTTCTGCTCATGATGGTTGTGGCAGCACTGTCAAAATAGCGTATTTCTTGCATATCGGTATTGTGGGATAATGGGTGGATTTTTGCAAGTATGTAGACGCAAGAGAGCGCTTGTCTTGGACCCCTGCTCTGGGGTATAACAGTACTATGAAAAGCATGGTTACAACGCAGTTAGATAACGGCAAGCAGACAGAAGTATTGCTTGCTGACGACTTGAAGGACCTTTCGACCCATCTTGGTGAGTATGGACGCTTGGTATTATGGGTGTTTGACACGAATACGGCAAAACTGTTCAAGCAGCTTCCGCCGAGCCATGTTGTCCTGGAAAGTGGAGAGAGTGCAAAGAATTTCTCTTCCTTGGAACGTATTCTCAGTGCCGCTCTCGATGAAGGTCTTGCACGAGATGGCCGGATAATCGGGTTTGGAGGAGGAGTGGTTTGTGACATGTCCGCCTTTGCTGCATCGGTGTATATGCGGGGATGCCGTCTTACCTTGGTTCCCACTACCTTGCTTGCCATGGTTGATGCTTCACTTGGAGGCAAGACCGCCATCGACTTCAAGGGAATGAAGAACATGGTCGGTTCGTTCTATCCAGCCAGTGAAGTACTCATCTCCATCGATACCCTGAGAACCCTCAACGATAAGGAATTTCTCAATGGACTGGCCGAGGTGGTCAAGCATGCTTTGCTCAGCCAGGATGAGGAGCTCTACAAATTTCTGCTGGTTCACAAGAACGAGATTCTCAGTAGGGACCCAAAAACATTGGCTGCCTTGGTGGAACTCTCGCTCAAGGTAAAACAGTGGTACATTGAACAGGATCCAACGGAGACCATGGGTATCCGGCAGAGTCTAAACCTGGGTCATACGTTTGGGCATGCCCTGGAGTCCTCATCCCACTATCTGATGTGGGGCCATGGTGCCTGTGTGGCGTGGGGAACCTGTCGTGCTCTGGAGGCTGGCCTTGCTCTTGGGATTACAGACAAGGCCTATGCAAGCGGGGCAACCAAGCTTTTCAAGAGCTTTGGATATGACATTGACTACCGTATCGGTCGTGGAGACTGGATTGAATTCCGTGACCACCTGCTCAAGGACAAGAAGAAAGCGGACGGTAAGGTACAATTTGTCCTGTTGGAAAAACAGGGTTCAACCGTTCTCAGTCCGCTTGATCTACAACTTATCCAGCATTTGGTGATAGCAAAGCCGATTTTCTAGGGAACTATTCCACCAATTTCAACAGGTCGCCATAGATTTTGGTCACCTCTTTTGCCTGCTTCTTCATCTGTGCCGCATTCAAGGAGTCAGCGAGGGTGAGAAGCGTATAAAGCGAGGTGTCCAGGGCATCAAAACAATCATCATCTGCAGTGAATCGATAGTTGCCGTTTCCACTCTCTTCCAATGCCACAAAATACAAGTGTTTTCGTTGTTTCTTGCTCTTGGTCAAAGCGAGCAACCAATGCAGGTTGTCAATGAGGGTACCAGCATCCTCTATGGTGTAAACTCCTGATGGAGGATTATCCAGAATGCCCTTCCCTGGATTTATTTTTCCTTGCAATTCAAGTGCTGAGAAAAACTTATCTCCATAGTGGATATAGAATCCCTTGTAGAGAATGGCTACCGGGAAGTTCTTCGGTCTCTTGGGGGCCTTCTCGTTCATCTGATTGAGGTAGTTCAAATCCTCAAGCGGGATAAGGGCAACAAGCTTCTCTTTCTTCTTCTTTCCCCCAAGTACCAGCGTAGGATAGGTCCTCTGGTACACCGTGATGGTGGCCTTTCCCTTCTCCTCGCGTTCCTTGATGGCTTTCTCCCGTATCTCCTGCTTCTGCAGCTTGCCTGAAGGACGTTCCTTCTGTACCAATGCAGTGAGCTTGGGGTAGAGCTCAAGGGAGATGTCATCCAACCATGCCTTGTCCAGAGGACTGACACTACGGGCATAGAGCCTGCTGGTCTGTACAATCTCACCGGCTATGATGAACTGGGGAAGACTCTTGAAGTAGGCGCTCCCTGGGTGTATGAACACCTGGTCTGCGGTAAGACTCTTGTACATGTTTCCCCGCGCCTTGATGCACACATACTGCATCAATCCGCTGGCGATGCAGCAAAGATACTCTCTGACAGATCCTCCACTGGATAGGGGGAAACCCACATCTGTGCAGATTTCACCAAGTTGCTCATTCACATGGACTATTTCCTGCATTCCTTGGAAATCAAGATAGTTCTTCTTGCAGAAGCGTTGCTTGGCATCCTTGCCGGTATTGGCAGTATACTGATAAAAGATATTCAGGTAGGAAGCAAAATCCCCGTACTCCGTATTGTTGAACCTGCGGTGTGCAGCACGGCTGAGGTCCTCTTCCCCCGGGGGGAGAAGGAATGGCGTCTTGGTAGAGAGAAAGCTTACCGCGATCAAGACCTCCTCAAGGACGTCTGGATGATGCATCATTGCTTCCACGATGACGCGGGAGTGACGGGGAAGCAGGGGGAATCTGCACATCAGGCTGCCGACAGTGGTCAGCTGACGCATCTCATCGATTGCCCCGATGAACCTGAGTGTCTCCTCTGCGCTGGTGATGGCGCTATGCTTAGGCCGGGTGATGAAGGGAAAATGCTCATAGTCAGTTATTCCAAGGTCACTCATACGCAGGACAACTTCACTTAGGTCAGTCCTGAGTATCTCCTCGGTGCCATAAGGCAGCCTGCTCTTGTAGTCATCCTCACTGTAGAGACGATAACACACACCGGGACTGGTACGTCCTGCGCGTCCCTTTCTCTGCTCGCAGCTTGATCGGCTGGTGGGAAGGGGGACCAGGGAAGAGGTGAAATCCTTCTGGTTGTAGAAGTTGATTTTTGCAATCCCGCAGTCTATAACGGTGGTAATGCCATCGATGGTGACTGAAGTCTCGGCAATATTCGTGGCAACAACCACCTTGGTTTTTCCAGGGGAGGTGTCGTTGAAGACCGATTCCTGCTCTTCCTTGCTGAGCCTTCCATACAACGGATAGATTTCCAGATGCTTGTCGGTATCGGCCATATACAGTGCATTCACACAGTTGGTGATGTCAAACTCCCCGCTCATGAAGACCAGGATGTCACCACTTTGTTTCTTGGCCTCGGTAGTTACTATCTGGGTGATTGCTTCCACCTGATACTCAAGTGATTCCCGTTGCAGTGGTTTGTACACAACCTTCACTGGATAGACTCGTGCATCAATGCTGATGATGGGAGCTTTGTCAAAGAACTCACTGAATACCTTGGTGTTGATGGTTGCGCTGGAAATGATGACCTTGAACTCCGGGCGCTCCTTCATGACATGCTTGAGAAGCCCCAGGATGAAATCGATATTAAGCGAACGCTCATGAGCTTCATCGACAAGAAGGACTGAGTAGGAACGTAGCAGTGGATCGGCCTTGAGTTCCATCAGGAGAATACCGTCGGTCATGACCTTGATTCGTGTCCCTGGACTGGTGGTGTCCTCGAAACGCATCTTGTAGCCCACAAATTCGTCACCACGGTCTACCTGTTTTCTTATGAACTCACTGACACTGAGTGTGGCGATCCGCCTTGGTTGGGTAATGCCGACCTGCAGGGAATCTGCATAGCCAGCTTCATGGAGAATGAGGGGAATCTGTGTGGTTTTCCCACTTCCCGTTGGGCTTTCAACGATGATGACCTGATTATTCTCAAGGCCATCAAGAATTTCCTGCCGGTGCATATAGACCGGCAAATGCTTCATGTCTTTCAAAGTAATTCCTTTTTTATAATTGCAATAGCCGCCTCAATTGATAGAGCTTTGTGCACATCCCTGTTCTTTAGATTCTTCAATGTAAGAGTGGAGGATTGCACATCCTCATCTGAAAGCAGGACAGCGAACGGTATTGCGTTTGTTTCAGCCCACTTGTATTGGGCTCCTTGTTTCTTGTTGAGCAAATAAACGGCCACGCTTAACCCATCTTTGCGCATTGCTCGCGCGATTCGGTCATAGTGGGGAAAATGCGTACCCTCAATGTTGAAAATTGCCACATCAGCTGAGCTGGCAGATGCTACCAATGGGCTGGACAACTCCTCAAGTGCGGCTAACAGGCGATCCAAGCCAATGGAACTTCCCACTCCAGGGAGTTCTTCCTTGGTATAGAGGCTTGCAAGATCATTGTATCGACCACCACTACAAACAGAACCGAAGTGGGGGAGTTCACTAAGGAACGTTTCATACACGATACCGGTGTAGTAGTCGAGTCCACGTGTGATCGAGGGGTCGAAGGTGAAGTGTTTCTCAATCCCAGCCTCACAGAGGTAGGAATAAATGGTTCTCATTCTCTCACTGTGTGGGTTTTCTCCACCAGAGAGGCTTGTGAGCCTATCCAAGGTGGTGAGAAAGGGTTCCTTCTCATCCTCCTTGTTGATGTACTCCAGTATCGCATTGGCCTGCTGTACGTCGCCGGTGAGCTCTTGCAAGAGCTTCCGTACTTCCTCTTTGCCTATCTTCCTGAGTTTATCGACCGCCCTGAGAATCTCAACGCTCAAATCAAGCAATCCATGATGAGAAAGGAAGGTGTTGAATAAACCCCGGTGTGCGATGCAGAACTGGTAATTCTCTATACCCATGACCGAGAATGAACTATCCATCATGGAAAGGATTTCAAAATCAGCCTCTGCGTTGTCCACACCCACGATATCAAAGTCACACTGCGTGAATTCACGGTATCGACCTTTCTGGGGATTTTCTCCCCGCCATACCTTATCTATATGGAAACGTTTGAAGGGGAGGGAGAGTTCACTCTGGTGTTGTGCAAGAAAGCGAGCGAAGGGAACGGTCAGATCAAAGCGAAGGGCAACATCTCTTTCCCCGTTGTCCTTGAAATGGAAGATTTGCTTGTCTGTCTCGCCTCCACCCTTGCCCAGAAGGACTTCGGTGTATTCAAGTACCGGAGTGTCAATGGGAACAAATCCATAGGACCTAAAGTGTTTCTCGAGGTTGTTGATAATTGCTTTCTTTGGGATTTCCATGGATGGCAGAAAGTCTCTGAAACCCTTGAGAACCCTAGGTTCTATAATGTTTCTTGCCTTCAATTCCTTGCTCATTGATTCATACTCCTGTTGTGTTTTTGATGTGGATGGTGTACAAAGAGTGTATATCGAATCGCATATGCACTGCAATATGCGGTTCTTTTACCACCCTATACTTTTATGAGAGCGATATGCTGATACGATACAAACAAGACGAACATGGGAAAACACTGCCTGTTGCGAATATTTACACCCAGTCTGAACATAAGATACCTAATCATTTGATCGATCGTGATGCCCTTTGGGCTATCCGGAAGCTGCAAAACTCCGGTGCTGAAGCGTATTTGGTTGGAGGAGCGGTCAGGGACCTGCTGCTGGGGAATATCCCCAAGGATTTTGACCTCGCCACCAGTGCCTCCCCACGCCAGATCCAGCGTTTGTTCTGGAATGCAAGAATCATCGGCAAGCGTTTCAAGTTGGTCCATCTGGTATTCAAGGACAAGGTGCTGGAAGTTTCCACCTTCAGGAGCGGCGAGGAAGCAATGGAGGGGAACAACAATGTTTTTGGTTCCATAGACCAAGATGCCAAACGCCGTGATTTCTCAGTCAATAGTCTTTACTACGACCCTACCAATGGCCAGTTGCTCGATTTCAACAATGCCATGGAAGATTTCAAGAAAAAGCGGATCAGCTCTGTCATTCCCCTGGATGAGACATTCAATGAGGATCCCGTTCGTATGATCAGGGCCATCAAGTATGCTTCCACCACAGGGTTTACCCTTCGTTGGAGTATCCGCGTAGCCATCCGCAAACACTCGGGAGAGCTTTCAAGGGTATCGACAAGCCGATTGACGGAAGAGGTTAACAAGATCCTGGCAAGCGGACACAGTGTCAAGATTTTCAATGAGTTGAACAGATACAGGTTGCTTGTCTTCATGCTTCCTGCTTTCTCCATCTATTGCAATTTCCCCCAGGTACAGAAAAGTCTCGAGGAACTGGATGAGAAGGTTATGCTTGCCAAGCGCGGCAAGGGCGATGAGGTTGATCTTGCTGATATGATCAAGGCACTGGTAGACCCCTTGGTTATCTTTGCTGATGATCATATGAGTCCTGATGAACGATTCAAGGAAACGTTCCGCCAGATCAAGGTGTTGATCAGTCCTATGACTCCTTCCAACTATGATATAGAGTTGGCCAGTGAGCGTCTGTTGACTGAACGTGGATTCAAGACACCGAGAAACTGTGTGAGAATGCACAGGCCGGCAAACCGTGCTCCTCAGCGCAGGAAACCCAATCCAAAGAGAAAGGGAAGAACAGAAGGGACGGGGGAAGTGCAGGCTGGTTCACGAAAAAGGAACACCCGAAGGGGTCCCAAAAAAGGAACCTCCGTCCAAAAGGGTGGGGAAACTTCCGGTGAGCAGCCGAGAAACAGTGCAGAGGCACACGATCTCTAACCCCACTCCTCTATCTCAATATTTACGCTGGAGACAAAGATGCCTCCATACTTCTCAAGGCTGTCCGCTATGTATTCCTGGAGTTCACCCAGGGTGGTTGCTATCTGGTGTTGCATTGGCACGCGTAACTTTACCGTGAGCGCGTACCCCTCCGCCTTTACCTGTACCTGTACCCGTTTTACTTTGATCTGACTGTCGAACTCGTCGAGACAGTGGGCAACCATTTGGGTAAGTGCAGCTTCACTGACAGTGGTCTTGCCATATTTGCTGAACTCAGGACGTACGATGGTTTTCTCGAAGCTGACATTCCTGCGCTGGAAGGGCACTTGTCTTCTATGCTTGAAGAATACTCGCATAGAGTCATATGCAATCTGTGGGTAGTTGCGGGTTATCTCGATTGAAGGAACAGGAATCACATGTTTCCCTTCGCTGTAACGGATACGCATGGCGGTATCAATCTGTTCCTTCGTTGCGATGTCCTCGATGCGCATGAGTTTTTCAGGTTGGGGAAGATTAAGCCTGGCGGCAATCTTATAAATCATTTTCTCACTGGTCCCAATAATCAGGATCCTGTGATACTTCTGCTTGTTGAGTGCCTGTTTCACTTCATTCTGATGTTCAGCATCATCGAAGACAGCGGTCCTTACAGCAGAGAGCATGTTCTCCTCCCGTTTGGCCGATTTGCCTGCGATGATACGATCTCCACCGATGAGCAGACCGTCGTCAATGATCAGATCTATACGAAATTTCTGGGCTATCAGCTTTGAGCGGAAGCTTTTTCCCGTTCCACTCTTGCCTACCAAAGCATACACTTTTATGCCCTTTAATTTCCAGAACGCATATTTAAATACTCGATTCATGGTTTTCATTATACTGAAATTCATGTACAATAGAACAGCATTTGTTAAAATATGCATTCTATTATTTATCACCTACATAAGGAGCGTTATGCATGCAAAGAATACCTACGTTCAGTAAGGGTGGTGTGCATCCAGACGATAGAAAGGTATACAGTCGCTCAGAGGCTATTGAACGATTACCCATGCCTTCAGAATTGATTGTTGCTTTATCCCAGCATCTTGGTGCCCCTGCAAAAGCCTTGAAGGCGAAAGGGGATACCGTCGTCAAAGGTGAAAAGATTGGGGAAGCTTCAGGCTTTATCAGTAGCGATGTTCACTCTCCAGTATCGGGTACCATCAAGGAAATACGCAAGGTCACCCTGGCCAACAGCGTCCAATGTGACGCATTTGTTATTGTTCCTGATGAAGAGCAACCTGCCGATCCCGAAGAAAAAGTTGATTGGCAGAGCCTTGATGGCAACACGTTGCTCAGCAGTATCAAGGATATGGGGATCGTCGGTATGGGAGGGGCTACATTCCCTGCCCATGTCAAGCTCTCCATTCCCAAGGACAAGAAAGTTGACAGCTTCGTAGTCAACGGTGTGGAGTGTGAACCGTATCTGACAGCTGACTACCGAATCATGCTCGAGAAAGGTGAGCAGGCCCTTGAGGGAGCAATGATTGCTGCCAAGATTGTCAAGGCTGAACGGATCATTGTCGGAATAGAGATGAATAAACCCGATTGCATTGCCCATCTCAAGGAGATAGTCAAGGAGAAGGGGTATCCCATCGAGGTTGTCGGGCTTCAGACGAAATATCCCCAGGGAGATGAAAAGCAGTTGCTCAAGGCAACCCTAAACCGTGAGATCCCCTCTGGTAAGCTTCCTCTCGATGTAGGTGCAGTAGTGGCGAACATTGGTACCTGTAATGCAATTTATGAGGCAATTGTCTTGAAGAAGAGCCTCTATGAACGGGTTATCACTGTTACCGGTGAGTGTATTGCCAATCCCAAGAACATTCTTGCCCCGGTAGGGACCAAGATGAGTGACCTGCTTGCCTTCTGTGGGGGATTCTCCAGTGAACCAGAGAAACTGGTCAGTGGTGGTCCTATGATGGGTTTCTCTTTCTTCGATACAGAGACACCAATGACCAAGGGCTCCAGTGGCCTGCTTGCTCTCGGTGCTCAGAAGGAATATCGTTCCACCGCTTGTCTCAATTGCGGTAGATGTGTGGCTGCCTGCCCAATCGGGCTGATGCCTGCGAAGCTTTACCGTTATATCACTAATGGTAAATACGAGGAAGCAATGAAGAACTCGTTGATGGATTGCAAGGAGTGTGGGTGTTGTTCCTATGTCTGTCCTGCACATCTTCCATTGGTTCATACGATGAAGACTGGAAAGAAATTGGGGAGAAAGAAAAAATGAATAAACCTACCATGACGGTTTCCTCTTCGCCGCATCTCCATGCGAAGACAAATACCGCGTCCATTATGTGGAGTGTTTCACTCGCACTTGCTCCAGCAACCCTTTGGGGTGTGTATGTGTTTGGCTTCAGGTCCCTGTTGGTGCTTGGGGTTTCTGTCCTCACTGCCTTGTTGTCGGAATTCTTGCTTGGCAAGTTGTATAAGGAGTCAACCCTCTGGGATGGGTCGGCATTCCTGACCGGTTTGTTGGTTGGATTGAATATGAGCCCTTCGATTCCTCTGTTTATTCCGTTCCTGGCAAGTGTGTTTGCAATATTTGTGGCAAAATGGGTGTTCGGTGGACTAGGGGCTAACTGGGCGAATCCTGCACTCGCTGGTCGTATATTTGTGTTCTTCTCGTTTACCACACCAATGAGCAGCTTTGTTGCTCCCCGGACCCTTGCCTCGGCTCTCCCTGATGCACTTGCATCAGCTACCCCCCTTTCACTGAGCAAGACGGCTGTCTCTGGAGGGACCTTGGGCCTCGACGGTAGTTCCTTGCTCGCTTCAATGGGATACCCTGCAACTGAGTTTGCACAGAACCTTTCAGCGATGACAGGTATTTCTGCCTTTACCATTGACAGCTTCCTTGGTAATGTTGCCGGGTGTATCGGTGAGGTTAGTGCACTTGCTTTGCTTATTGGTGGAATTTACCTGCTTGCAAGGAAAATCATCACCTGGCATATTCCGGTGACCTACATATTCTCTACTGCAGTATTATCCTGGATGTTTGGTGGAATCCCATCAGGACTGGGTGTATTTGGCGGTAGTTTCCTCTCTCCCATCTTCAGTGGCGGTCTGATGCTTGGAGCCATTTTCATGGCAACCGACTACGTAACCAGCCCGATCAGCCATAAGGGCCAGATCGTGTATGCCATTGGATGTGGATTCTTTACCTTCCTCTTCAGATATTTCGGGAGCATGCCTGAAGCGGTCTCTGTCTCCATTCTCATGATGAACATCTTCACACCGATGATAGATAGATACATCATACCCCGTAAATTTGGTGATACCAGAGAACTGAGGAAAAAGCAGAAGGAGGCTAGGGCATGACAAAGAATCTGAAATATTCACTGATATTGCTTTCCATCTGTGCAGTCTGTGCGTTTGCCTTGGCACTTACCAATAGTGTTACTGCCCCGGTCATCGTACGGCTTGACCTGGAAAGAAAAAACCAGGCACTTGAGGCTGTAAGTGCTGGTTACACCTTTGGTGATCAGGAAATGGTTGAAGGCAACAAGTATGTCACCTATTCCATCGATCTTACCGACAACGGTGAACTGGCGGGATACATCCTCGGCTTGCAGAGTGCCGGTTACGGTGGTCAGATAACCTTGGTTGCCTCGTACGCTCTCTCTGGAGAGTTGCTTGCAGCCCAGGTCCTGAACCATTCAGAAACACCCGGTCTTGGTGCAAAGGCAGCGGATGCTTCATATATGGATAAGTTCATGGGAACCGGAAGTGATAAGGCAGTTCCCACTTCAAAGGATATGCTTTCTGACAGTGATGCACAGTCTGTAAGCGGTGCCTCTGTCACATTCACCGCGGTCGGGAAGGCAATTGACGCAGGTAGTGCATATGTGAAAGCGCTTGGAGGTACGAAATGAGTAAGAGGCCAAAAGAACTCACCAAAGGATTTTTCAAGGAAAATCCGATATTTGTCCTCATGTTGGGACTCTGTCCGGTACTTGGTGTTTCCACCCAGGTCTCCAATGCAATCGGCATGTCTGCAGGTGTCTTGTTTGTGTTGCTGTTCAGCAATATCATCATATCAGGCCTAAGACATGTAATTCCCTCATCCATTCATATTCCGGCATATATCGTTGTTATCGCCACTTTGGTAACCATTACCGAGATGGTCATGCATGCCTTTGTCCCTGCTGTTTACAATGCCTTGGGCGTGTATCTACCATTGATTGTGGTAAACTGCATCATTCTGGGAAGGGCTGAAGCGTTTGCAAGCAAGAATACGATTGTGGATAGCATACTGGATGCAATCGGGATGGCAATTGGATTTGCTTTGGGACTTACGCTCATTGCACTGATCCGTGAACTGTTTGGTTCGGGTACCATCACCCTGTTCCCGATGGGGAACTTCAGTGGTGTCATCAACATCCCTTGGTTCTACGACAATCCGATCAGGGTGCTCTCCCTTGCCCCTGGTGCATTGTTGATCATGGGATTCCTGAAGGCGTTCTTCGATTGGAACTCCTCACGAAAGAAGGACAGATAAGATGAGTTATATTGCAATACTAATCACCTTTATTTTCATCAATAATTTCATTCTTGTACAGTTCCTGGGTGTTTGTCCCTTCATTGGTGTTTCAAAGAACAGTGAGAATGCCATCGGTATGGGTGCCTCTGTAACCTTTGTGACCACCGTAGCCTCTGTGGTAACATGGGCGATTTATTACTTCTTGTTGGTTCCCTTTAATCTGCAGTACCTGCAGACGTTGACCTTTATCCTGGTTATAGCTAGTTTGGTACAGCTGTTGGAGATGGTGATCCAGAAGATCAGTCCAGCCTTATACAAGGCTCTGGGCATCTATCTTCCCCTGATTACCACCAACTGTGCAGTCTTGGGTATCGCCATCATCAATATCACCAACGAGTACAATGTCATGGAGGCATTTGTTGGTGGAATTGCAGCAGGCCTTGGATTTACCTTGGCAATTGTGTTGATGAGCAATATTCGTGAGAAACTTGATCTGCAACCGGTGAGGAAAGCATATCGTGGCGTTCCCATCGCTTTCATTTCTGCTGGGTTGATGGCTCTGGCCTTTATGGCATTTGACAAGTCACTGCTCACCAATCTGCATCTGGTATAAGGGGGATCGTTGTGAATATTGTTATGGCAATCATAGTAGTCGCCGTGTTGGGTGGACTCTTCGGATTCGGTCTCTCCTATGCTGAAAAGAAATTGGCGGTCAAGAAGGACCCGAAAACCTTGGCTCTTGAACAGATCATGCCTGGTGCAAACTGTGGTGTGTGTGGGTATGCCGGTTGTGCAGCCTATGCAGCAGCTGTAGCCCTCGGTGAAGCTCCAATTGGATTGTGCAGTCCTGGTGGTCCTGATTTGGTAAAAAAAATGGCCGAGATCATGGGGCAGGAAGTCGAAGCTTCTGGTGAAACGAGAAGGAAAGTGGCGCATGTCATGTGCCGGGGAAATGTTGATGTGAGTTCACAAGACTACAAGTATGAAGGTCTTGAGGACTGCAATGCCGCGTTCCTGCTCTTTGGTGGAAATTACAGTTGCAAGTCAGCCTGTTTGCATCTCGGTTCCTGTATCAATGTTTGTCCTACCGGTGCCATCAGCAGGGATGACCAGGGATACATCATTGTTGATGAAAAGAAGTGTATCAGCTGTGAAAAGTGTGTGCAGATCTGCCCAACGGGTGCTATGCATATGATTTATGAAGATAGTGAATATGTAATTGAATGCAACAATCATGAACCGGGTGGAAAAGTACGAAAAGTGTGTACAGTCGGTTGCATTGGTTGTAAAATCTGTGAAAACAAGTATCCTGAATCAGGATGTAAAGTTGACAGTTTCCTTTCTACTTTCGATCAGACACTCCCACACAGCCAGATTGCTGATGCTGCAGAGGCGTGTCCGACCAAGTGTATCATCAAGCGGTAGTGCATGAAATTATTAGTAGGTGCGTACAGTCAAATCACCAATGCTGAGCCAATGCCCGTTTACGAACGGGCATTGGAAGCTGTATGCAAACCTTTGCTCACGCATATCCATGCACGTGAAGATGCGATCATGCAACTTTCCTTGAGCATACCCCTGCTCGTTTGGCTTGATGCTAACCATGGTTCGGTGAGTCTCTTGATATCCGAACTTGCCAAGAATGGAAAGCTTGAGATGCTTACCGGTTCATTCAACCAGAGTATCCTGAGCTTGCTCGCTCCCAAGGACCGTTCCAACCAAATAGAAATGACGACCACCTATCTGAGAAAGCGGTTTGGACAGCGGTCCAAGACGCTTTTCAGTTATGGACAGGTTTTCAACCCGCTATACATCAATACAGCAAATCTCTGCTTTATCGATTCAATAATCATTTCCACCTCTGACGAGACAGGGCTCCAGCAATTTGATGAACCGTTCATCATGCAGGAAATGGGGAAGTCTGTCTCCATCATCCCAATGGATGGTACCATCAGTGACCTGATAGCCTCTTTTGCAAAAAAAACCATCAGTTTTGGGAATTTGATTGAACATATCAGGAACTACCTGGAGAGCGAACCTCCCTTTGTCATGGCTATGATCAACCTTGATCATCTCCTGCAGGCAGGAGTGACCGCACAGCAGACCATACAACTGTTCGATCTGTTCTTCGGGTATGAGACCAGCTCCATCGAGGAAGCATATCTCCATAATGACCCGCCGAAGAAAGGGTATCTACAAGCAGGGTGGTATGGTATTGATGCAAACAAGGGGGATCTGGGTTGCATCAATGAGTTGTTTGTAAAGGATGAAAGCCTTGCCTATCTGTATGGGCGCTATACCACCATGGTGGAAACGGCACGCATGTACAAGAAAGACAAGGATGTGCGGAAACGCTTGGAAGCCTTGATCCAGAAAATCTCTTGTGGGAGTATGTATCTCTGTGATGCCAATGCACCAATGCTGCGTTCATCGGTCAGAAAATTATTCTGGCGATACATCAGTGAAGCGGACAGTGTGCTCACTGCACTCAAGGATTACAGCTATCCGGTGAACAATGACTTTGACCACGATGCCTTGAGTGAATATCTGTTCTTTGGTAAGTACTTGAGCTGTGTGGTTGACCCGAAAGGAGGCTCCCTTTCAGAACTTACCTATTTACCTTCCTTGTATAATTATGGTGATACGTTCAGCCCACTTTCACAGTTTGGTAGCTCCAGTGGCAATCAGCACCAGCTCCCACCCGGACAAAAACAGCGATTGTTCAGTGATGTTTTTCTGAGAGAACACTTTGTCATGGACGAATATACCAAGTTGGATGAAAAGAATTGCTTGGCTATGGGAAGCCAGGTCTATGATCTTGAGGGAGTTGACCGTAGGAATACCGAGTATGTGGCAACCTGCACAACCGGGGACAGCCCGATCATCGGTGGAAGCCTGCAAATTGCCAAGCATTTCAAACTACGGCAGAATACCATCTTGGTAGATATAACGCTCACCAACATCGGGGAGGAACAGATAAGCTGTATCTATGGCTGTGAGATACCTCTCTCGATTGACTCACATGGTCTTCCCATTTCCTTTATCCAGTTGGAAAACAAGAAAAATGTGACATGGCAAGAGAAAGAAGTGGTTCTTGAGCAAGTCAAATCGCTGAGAATCTATGATGAACCCAATAGCACTTCCCTGACCTTGGTAGGCGATAGCCGCTTTACCTTGCTCAAGGAAGATTATACTATTGAGAGCGAAACAGTCCTTGGGAATGAGACGCTCTACCAGCACACCCTGTTCATGGCCTCATGGCCGATTGTATTGGCTAGTGGTGGAGAAAAGAAGATTACCTTGGGTCTTCGTGTTGAACGAAAATAGGAGTACACAGATGTTTTTCCAGAATAAATCACAGTTTGAATCAGTAAAAGAAGAAGCCTACACCGTATGGAGGCGTCTTTGACCCGCAAGGGATGGAAATGAAGATGGCCGAACTCGAGGCTAAAACACTTGAACCGGGATTCTGGGATGATCCAAACAATGCACAGGCCCTGTTCACGGAACTCAACAGTTTGAAGGATACATACAATATCTGGAAAGAATTGATCGATAAAATGGATGAAATGAGTGAGCTCATGGAAATCTATGCAGATGAACCGGATAATGCGGAAGAAGAAGCTGAGATCAACGAACAAATTGAGACCATGCTGGCCACTTACCAAGAACTACGGCTCAAGACCTTGCTTGATGGTAAGTTCGACAAAAACGACTGCTTTCTCACCATTCATGCAGGAGCAGGTGGGACTGAAGCCAGTGACTGGGCCAATATGTTGATGCGCATGTACCTCCGGTATTGCGAGCGTAGCGGTTTCAAGAGCCAGATACTTGATCTCCAGGAGGATGAGGGTGGTATCAAGAGTGCAACCATCAAGGTTTCCGGACCATATGCCTTTGGGTATCTGAAAGGAGAGGCTGGTGTCCACCGATTGGTACGTATCAGTCCTTTTGATTCACAGAAGCGTCGACATACATCGTTTACCAGTGTCTATGCATCCCCGGTGATCGATGACACCATCGAGATCGACCTGAAGCCTGAGGACTATCGTCTTGATACCTATCGGGCCGGTGGGGCTGGTGGTCAGCACGTCAACAAGACCGACAGTGCGGTGCGAATAACCCACTATGCCACAGGAATTGTCGTACAGTGTCAGAATGAGCGAAGCCAGGTGATGAACAAAGATGTCGCATTCAAGATGCTCAAGAGTCGTCTGTACGAGTATTACCGTGAAGAAAAAGAGAAAGAACACCAAAAGAATGCCATAGAGAAGAAAGAAATTACCTGGGGAAGCCAGATTCGTTCCTATGTGTTCCAGCCTTATACCATGGTCAAGGACCATCGCACCGGGATGACCATCGGTAATATTCAGGCAGTCATGGATGGGGAGATCGAACCCCTCATCGAAAGTTATTTGCAATGGGGGCAGAAGGAGGAGTAGGGCATGGGCAAAAACATGGCCCTTCGTACAGTCTGTATTGTGCTGTTTCTCCTCTGCGCCTCAACGCTTGTTGCACAAGAGGGAACGATGTCTTTTTCTGTAGGCATCGTTCCACTTGATGCAAGGCTTGATACACTCACTGAGATGGTTGGAAACGTAGCAAAACGCTATGGAAACCAGATCTTTCTCGATGAAAATGAAAAAATGCTTCTCTTGGAACAATGGGAAAAAGAAGCTCAGGCACAAAGAAACAGTGAGCTTGGTAAAGCCTATGCTTTGCATGACCAAGAGAAATTACAACAGGTATTGGATGCAGGGCATCCAGAAACACCTCTTGATTTTGATTCCCTCCCGGTAACATACCACATTGCACCATTTGATCAGGATCTTGCAAGTGCATTAGAGGCCAGCGATGATGCCCTTGCCTGGTTCTGTTCTAAAAACACATATGATGCATTGTTGTTGCTTG
>NZ_JBFXGH010000006.1:39093-47085 GCF_050178175.1 Sphaerochaeta sp. | reverse complement strand
GTTAGGACTGTCGTTCACCGCTGTTGAGTCTATCATCCCTGTCGCGGTAGGAAGGACGGTCACCGCTCGGGCGTCTGTTACCATATGAGGGGCGCTCACCGCTCGGGCGTCTGTTACCATATGAGGGGCGCTCACCGCTTGGGCGTCTGTCACCATATGAGGGGCGCTCACCGCTTGGGCGTCTGTCACCATATGAGGGACGGTCACCGCTTGGGCGTCTGTCACCATATGAGGGGCGCTCACCGCTCGGGCGTCTGTCACCATATGAAGGGCGCTCACCGCTCGGGCGTCTGTCGTTTCTGTCACCATATGAAGGTCGGTCACCACGTCGATCATCTCTACGAGGTTCACGATTTTCTGTCTCTCGATTCTCAGAGGTTTCTTCTGCTGAAGATTCCTGTACTAGCGGGATGAAATCGTGGTCATCCCAACTAAGTGTGAGAAGGTCATCCTCAACTTCATTCGGTTCAACCACAGGGATTTCTTCATCATCGGATTCGTCAGTCTCGGTTTCAACTTCTTCATTGTCAGATAGTTCTACTTCTGTATTTTCATCATTGAGATCTTCGACTTCCTGGTCTGCCTCATCATTGAGGAGCACCATATCTTCTTCTGCCTGTTCGGGTTCTGCTACAGTTGAGTTTGCTGCTTCTTCTACTATGGTTTTTTCTTCGGTTTCCAGTTCTACTGGTTCTTTTTTTTCTTTCGCTTTCATTATCTTTACTTCTTTGTTTTGTACACGGGCTTCCTGCCCATTCTCATCGTGCTGGTCTTGCTTGCCAGCTTTCTCTTGTACGGAGGTTATCCATCTATCTGGTATCCGTATATCTTCGTGTTTCGTCAGCAACCACGTCCTCGCAGTTCCCAGACGGCGGGTAAATCCCGGTGCTGCGACTCGCCTGGTAATCTCCTTGATCTCAAATCCACGTATTGCTTTCTCATCCATCTTGAATGTTCCCAAGTTTGTCGAGAACACTAACTTTCCACCTATCGCAAGAAGGGCATTAAGCACCTTCATCCAACGCAAATAGTCCCTCTGGACATCAAAATCATGATCCATTTTTCGACTGTTTGAAAAACTCGGCGGGTCGAAAATGATCAGGTCATACTTCTTGCCTCTTGCATATGCTTCCATCACATAAGTCCATGCATCTGCAGCAATGCAAGGAAATACTACCGAAGGAAATCCATTATCGGCAAGATTCTTTTCTGCCCATGCAGTATAGGTACTGGACAAGTCCACAGATTCTACACGTTCAGCTCCACCACGGGCAGCATATACCGAGAAGGATCCTGTGTAGGAGAACAAGTTCAACACCTTACATCCCCGGCTCATACCTTCAACCACTGTTCTCGTAAGCATATGGTCCAGGAATAAGCCGGTGTCAATCCTCTTGGTCAGGTCAACGGTGAACAAAAGTCCATTTTCTTTTACCTGTACTTCCAAGGATTGTTCGCTTTGCAAGCTATGCTGTTCCATCCCCATCCGTTTAGGACGTCTGTGAAACACCACATGGCTGGACTGTACATAGAGCATACGTGAGACGATATCGCAGCAAATCCTCTCATCCTCTTCATCCAACCCATCATCGCTGTAATCGGTGATTCTTGCATAAGGGCCATAGAGATCAACAGTAACAGGAAACCGTTCCAGGTTTCGGTCATACACCCTCATGCAGGTCGTGTTGCTTTGCAACATCATCCGACGCATCTTGAGAGCGTTTTGCTTTAAAATCTTTCCAAAATCCTTTTCTGTATAATCCATGACAATCCCAGTAGCTCTTTCTGCAACGCAGTGTATATGGTACTATAGAAAAAAGCTAGAGAAGCGAAGGAAAAATTCATGGAAGATGATGCACAGGCTTTTATTGAGAATCTGGAAAGACGTCACCAAGCTCCTATAACATGGAGAACCTATGCTACGTGGTATGGTAATAACAGGAACATCATGCGGGAATTTGGCGTTTTTCTCTATAGGGTAGAGAATACCCTTCATTTTGAAGATTTTGAGCGAACTCCCTCATTGTTTGGGATTAGTCTCAAATCCAGGGGAAAAAAGGAACCTTTCATCAAGCATGAGGGTTCCTTTGCTATTGATGAGGTTGAGACCACCCGCCCTATTCCCAAAGCCATCGCCTACAAGGTTTCACAAGGTACAATCATGGTGGAACAAGTTCGCATGGCTACATCGCTGGATAAACTGTTCAGACAGATGGTAGAGATGGTGATACTCAAGAACGGAACCGTTCATTTTTTTGAACTTATGGATCGTAAGCAATTCATTAAAGAGCTTGGATCAATCAGCAAGGAGGACTAATACATGGGCGCATTCAAGGCGTATGATATCAGGGGAATCTACAACAAAGATTTCAATAAAGAAACCGTCTACAAGATTGGGTATTTTCTACCCAAGCTGTTGAACAGCAAGGTGGTGCTGGTTGGCCGTGATGTGAGATCCAGCAGCGAGGAGATCTTTGCATCCTTATGTGAAGGTATCACAGACAGTGGTGCTGATGTATTTGACATTGGACTCGCTACCACCCCTATGGTGTACTTCTCCACGGTACACTTCGAGGTTGATGCATCTGTTCAAATTACTGCAAGTCACAATCCTGCCATCTACAATGGGTTGAAAATCAGTAGGACTAAGGCTGTTCCCGTTGGCTCTGATAGTGGACTGAAGGAACTGGAAGCCATGGTAAACAATGATCCAATAGTGGTTGCTGGACAGAAAGGTACAGTACAAAGCAAAGACGCAAAACAACCCTATCTTGCTTTCTTGAAGCAGTACGTTCCAGATACAAGTGGCTTGGACATCTCTATCGACTGTTCTCATGGAATGGCAAACCTCCTGGTCAAGGATCTCCTTGGCAATGATCATCACTATCTGTATGACCATTTCGATGGGACTTTCCCTGCCCATGAACCCAATCCTCTGGAAGTCGAGAACTGCGAGGATCTGAAGAAAGCGGTCCTGCAAAACAAGAGCGATATTGGTGTCATCTATGACGGTGATGCAGACCGAGTGATGTTCCTTGATGAGAACGGAAGGTTCCTTCAACCCGATTACATAACAGCAGTCCTGGGATACTACTATTTGCACAAGGAAAAGGGAAACGTGCTTGTCGATATCCGCACAAGTCGCTCTACCACTGAGTACCTGACCAACCTTGGAGCAACAGTGCATGTCTGGAAGGTGGGCCATGCATTTGCCAAGACAAAACTCCGTGACCTTGGGGCAATCTTTGGAGGAGAACTTGCAGGACACTATTACTTCAGGGACTTCTATAACTGTGATAGTGGTCTTCTTGCCTCCCTCCTTGTATTGCAGGTTGTAACGGAGCTCAAGAAACAGGGAAAAACCATCGGTGATTTTATTGACTCGGTCATAGCCTATGCAAACAGTGGCGAAATGAATTTCAAGCTGGAACAAAAAGATGAAGCCATGCGGGCGCTCTTTGAGCGTTATGCTACCAATGACAAACCTGAGCAGGTAATGGACTTTGATGGGTATCGCATTGAATTCCCTTCCTGGTGGTTCAATGTTCGAAAGAGCAACACCGAACCCTATCTACGCCTGGTTGTAGAGGCAAAGACGCAAGAAGAACTCCAGGAGAGAACCAAAGAACTGTCCTCGATTATCAAGCAATTCAACTAAGGAAGGAAGATACACGATGAAAGTATTACTATTTGGTGGTGCCGGTTATATCGGCACCCACGTAGCTCTGGAGTTTCTGGACCGCGAAGATACGGTTGGAGTCTTTGATAATCTCTCCAGTGGACTGAAAAGCAATGTCAGTGACCAAGCCATTTTCTTCGAGGGTGATATCCGAGACAAAGAGCGGGTTGTTGCAGTATTACAGGAAGGATGGGATGTCGTTATTCATCTTGCTGCATTCAAGGCCGCTGGAGAATCGATGATAAAGCCTGTCAAATATTCAGAGAACAACATCACCGGGTCCCTGAACTTAATCACAGGGTGCATAGAAACAGGCATCAAGCATTTTATACTCTCTTCTTCTGCAGCAGTATATGGAGAACCTTCATACCTTCCCGTAGATGAGAAGCATCCCAAAAATCCTTCCAATTACTACGGATATACAAAACTCTGTATTGAAGAGAACTTGAAATGGTACAGTGAGCTTAAAGGGCTTCATTATGTCTCTCTGAGATACTTCAATGCTGCAGGATATGATGAGCAGAGACGCATGCTCGGATTGGAAAACAATCCAGCCAATCTCATTCCAGTAGTCATGGAAGTTGCCTGTGGTATCCGCCCCAACCTACTCGTCTTCGGAAACGATTATGATACGGTCGATGGGACAGGAGTTCGCGACTATGTACATGTCACCGATCTGGCAAAAGGCCATGTACTTGCAGCCGATCATCTGATGGCAGGAAAAGACAACTTGATAGTAAATTTGGGTAGTGAGGAAGGATTGAGTGTGCAACAGATTCTCGATACTGCACGTATAATTACCGGCAAACCTATCGAAGCACAATATGTCGACCGCAGGCCGGGGGACCCAGCAAAACTTGTAGCTTCCTCCAAGATGGCTTACAAGGCTCTCGGATGGAAAGCAGAGCACTCTTCTGTAGAGAATATCATCAAGACAACCTGGATGGTCTATGAGGCCAACCAGAAGCATATGAACCGATAGTCTTCATAGAGTCTTCGCTACTTTTATAAACGGCAGCCACATGGCTGTCGTTTTTATTAGACGAAGTGCTCTTCTAATGTAAGCATAACAGAGAGGAGTAATATGAATTTCATTATCCGTCTCGCCATCAAAAATCTCAGTCGATACAGACGTCGCACATCGATTACAGCTGGTGCAAATTACTATTGGAATCATGGCATTCATTGTTGTTGATTCTATCTTCTTAAGAGCCAACCTAGAATCTGAGAGAAATTTGCGACTATATGAAACAGCCTCACTCCGTATATATACCCCAGACTATTGGGACGAGCGACATTTCCTTCCGCTTGAGTACTCGATAAAAGGCCCCTCGAAAGTATTGCAAATTCTGGAAGACAGAGGATTGAAGGCTACACCTAGAACGTTGTTCTCAGCTGATATGATTCTCTATAAGCAGGATTTTCATGAGGATGGCACACTCCCTGTTACGGTAACTGCAGTCAATCCAGAAACTGATCCATCTGTGTATAAGTTTGAAGACACTCTCCAGCAAGGAAGATTTCTTAAGCCAGGTGAGATGGATGGAATAGTAATTGGAAGCTGGTTCGCTGAGGATATCGGGGCTGAGGTAGGATATTGGGTCACCTTGTTAACAAGAGGTAATGGCGGTTTCTATGAAGCCTTTGATATGCAAATTGTCGGAATTGTGAATTGCCCCAATCCCAATATCAACAGAACCTTGGTAATGATGGATATCCAAGCAGCAGATACGTTCCTTGCAATGAAGGGTGCTGTTACCAATATCTACATTTCACTAGGCAATGTTAAAGATATCGAGTCGGTTGCTCTTTCACTCCAAGCAGCACTCGATAAAGCGGGTCACAACCTTTCGGTCTATTCATGGAAATATCTTGCAAAAGATTACCTATCCCCTATGAATACTGACAAAGGAGTCTCCAATATCATTCTCTTCTTGGTATTTATCATCGCAGCTGTGGAGGTATCTAACACAATGCTGATGGCGATGTATGAGCGAATGAGAGAGATTGGGATGATGCATGCATTGGGTATGCAAGACCGATCTATCTTTATGCTCTTACTCATTGAAGGCGGTGGTATAGGTTTCCTAGGTTCCCTATCAGGTTGCCTATTTGGAGCTGTAATTAATCTATATCTTGTTGAGACTGGAATCGATTTCTGGTTCATGTTCAGGAACATGGATATCGGGTATAGAATCCAAAATGTTATGCGTGGCTCTTGGAGTTTCTCCACAATTGCGAAAGCCTTTCTCAGTGGTATCCTGCTTTCAATGATAGTTGCGCTTGCTCCAATCAGAAGAGCAATGAAGCAAGATATTCCTACATGCCTGCACCATCAATAGCAATACTTCGAGTCCAGCTACCAAGTGTGATGAATCGATGTATATGAAAAAAGACAACCCAATAGGATTGTCTCTTTTCTTGCTCGCCCGGAGGGATTTGAACCCCCGACAGGGTGGTTAACAGCCACCTGCTCTACCGACTGAGCTACAGGCGAATATCGTTTCGAACGATAGGAACATTACCCCATTGATTTGGTTATGTCAAGCAGTTTGAAATAAGTTATACCAAAAATTCCCTCGTGAATGTACTACGCAGGCATGTAATCTAAAATGGCGACTACCCGAAGATAGCCGCCATTGAACTTGTAATACTACCTTACTTTACGGGGTAGTTCTTCGAGAGGAACTCAATGAACACATCGCTGAGCAAGGAACCTTCAGAAAGGACCTTTCCAAACATGGTATAGCCATCTCCACCAGCGGCCATGAAGTCGTTTGTTGCGACCTTGTAGGTTGCATTCTTATCAATCGGCTTACCATTGAGAAGAACTCTCAGGATACGATTACCAGGCTTGCCAAACCGGTTGTAAACAACCTGCAGGTCGGTCTGGGAGAATGCACCATTGGTTTCTGGCAACTTGCTGTAACCATGCTCAAGTGCAGCATAGACATCAGCTCCGGTTACCTCAACAACAGTGAGGATGTTGGTGAACGGCAGGACATTAATCACTTCACCGATTGTTACCTCACCAGCATCGATGGATGCACGGATACCACCACCATTGGTAATGGAGAAGTCAGCACCACTCTCAGCAGTCATTGCCCTGGTGATCAACCTGGAAAGGTTGGTCGGCTTGATACGAACATTTGCACGTTCGCCATCAAGCTTCTCAGGTACATTTGCAATAACCGTGTTGAGCTTAGCATCAAGCTTTGCAGTCATATAATTGAGGTACTCATCAACTTCAGCATCGTTTGGTACTTCTGCAATACCATACTGCTTAGCAAGATCAGAATCCTTGGCATTCCAAACATCTGCAGCAGAAATCACCATCGGATACACAGCAGTTACTTCATCGTTCTTTACATGAATCTGGACCAAGCCAAGATTTTCCATGTACTCACCGGCAGAAACTATCATCGTGTCACCAATTTTCATTCCCTGCTTCAGCAAGGTGTGACTGTGACCGTCAACAAACAGGTCAATACCCTTGATGTTTCTCACGATCTTATCTGAGGTCAAGCCACTTGCACCATCAGGATCCATTCCAATGTGACCAAGTACGACGATATAATCAACATATTGCTTAGCTATATCGATTGCCTGCTGGCCAATCTCGAAGATTTCTTCGTTGGCGAAATATACACCTTCGACATTCTTCGGATGGGTCTTGGTAGCAGTATCAGGAGTGGTCAAGCCAACAACGCCAACAGTAAAGTCGTTGAAGTTATAGACCTGATACGGCTGGAACAACATATAGCCATTCTCATCCAATACGTTCGCACTCAGCACCTTGATATCAGTGTATTTCTCAGCAATCTCAGCGATTTCAAGAAGACGATCAACACCATAGTTGAAATCATGGTTACCGGGTACTACTGCATCATAGCCAAGCATATCAAGCAAGACACCAACAGTCTCACCTTCGAACATATTAACAACATTGGTTCCATGAATCACATCACCTGCGTCAAGTACAAGGATATTATCGGTAATACCGCGTCCAACCTTCAACATGGTAGCAAGTTTTGAATATCCAATGTTGTCTTCACTGGAGAACACACGACCGTGTACATCGTTGGTGTGGACAACAAAGAGATCAAACTCATTTGCGCCATCAGCGTTTTTCACAATCTCAAATACTCCCAGTGGGTACTCAACTGGCTCTTGTTCCTCAGCCACAGGCTCTGGTGCGGGAGCTTCTTCCTTCACCTCAGGTGCCGGTGCGGGGACCTCTGCCTTTGCAGGGACCTCTGCCTTCACCATCGGCTTCGGGGTTGCTCCAATCAATGAGACAATGGCCGGATCCT